>NZ_JBFBBD010000022.1:0-96130 GCF_040689515.1 Streptomyces sp. NPDC051173 | reverse complement strand
CCCGTGCCCGCACAGCGCGGTGAAGCAGGAAGCCCCCGGAAGGGTCAGACGGCCCAGGCCGGAATCCCTGGACTTTAGGCCAGGGAGCACGTCAAACCGTTCAGGTAACGTCGGAGGAAACCCCCGTCGCAGGAGTCCGCCATGAGCGATGCCACCGAGCGCCCCGCACCCGACGCGGCCGCCGACCCCGATGCCTGGGAGCAGGCGTGCGCCGAGGACCTCGCCGCGGAGCGGGCCCGCCGCCGTCATGAGCAGCCCGGCACCGCCGCCGAGGAGCTGCGCAAGCTCGTCGACGCCGTGACCGAGAAGGTCTCCGCCCTCCAGCTGCCGCTGGCGGGCATGGCCGCCCAGGAGGTCGTGCAGCAGGTCATCGCCCAGGCGAAGGCCGCCGTCGAACCGGTCATCGAGCGCAACCCCGACGTCTTCGACCACCTCGCCTCCGCCGGCTCCGAGCTCCTCGCCGCCTACCGCGCGGCCGTCCAGGGCCAGGAGGCCCGCTGGACGCGCGGCGAGGGTGCGGCGAAGCCCGCCGAGGGGCCCGGCGGACCCGGCCGGGGCGATGCCGGAACGGGCGGTGCCGAGCGCATCGACCTCGACTGACCTGGGGCTCCGGTACGGTGGGTCGCGGCGGGGTTCGAGCGAATAACTGAGGGACACATGGGACTCACCATCGGCGTCGACATCGGCGGCACGAAGATCGCGGCCGGCGTGGTCGACGAGGAGGGCAACATCCTCGCGACGTGCAAGGTACCGACCCCGTCGACCCCGGAGGGCGTCATCGACGCCATCGCGGACGCGGTACGCACGGTCAGCGCCGACCACAAGGTCGAGGCGGTCGGCATCGGCGCCGCCGGTTATGTGGACGAGAAGCGGGCCACGGTCCTCTTCGCCCCCAACATCAACTGGCGTCACGAGGCGCTGAAGGACAAGGTCGAGCAGCGCGTCGGCCTCCCGGTCGTCGTGGAGAACGACGCCAACGCCGCGGCCTGGGGCGAATACCGCTTCGGCGCCGGCCAGGGCCACGACGACGTCATCTGCATCACGCTGGGCACCGGCCTCGGCGGCGGCATCATCATCGGCAACAAGCTGCGCCGCGGCCGCTTCGGCGTGGCCGCCGAGTTCGGCCACATCCGGGTCGTGCCGGACGGCCTGCTGTGCGGCTGCGGCAGCCAGGGCTGCTGGGAGCAGTACGCCTCCGGGCGCGCCCTCGTCCGCTACGCCCGCCAGCGCGCCCAGGCCACCCCGGAGAACGCCGAGATCCTCCTCGGCCTCGGCGACGGCACCCCCGAGGGCATCCAGGGCAAGCACATCAGCGACGCGGCCCGGCAGGGCGACGCCGTGGCCGTCGACTCCTTCCGGGAGCTGGCCCGTTGGGCCGGCGCGGGCCTCGCCGACCTCGCCTCGCTCTTCGACCCCTCGGCGTTCATCGTCGGCGGCGGCGTCTCCGACGAGGGAGACCTCGTCCTCGACCCGATCCGCAAGTCCTTCCGCCGCTGGCTGGTCGGCGGCCAGTGGCGCCCGCACGCCCAGGTGCTGGCCGCCCAACTGGGCGGCAAGGCCGGTCTCGTGGGCGCGGCGGACCTGGCCCGCCAGGGCTGACACCGGGGCCCGCCGGGGCCTCCTTCCGGACGTCGTGGCACGGTTGTCAGAGCACGGTTGTCGCAGCACGGTTGTCGCAGCACGGATGTCGAAGCACGGACGTCGTAGCACCGAGGAGTGTTGATGCTCGCGGATCTGCCCCCGTCGCACACGGAGTCCGACGGCTCGGCCGTCGTCCGCGTGCTCAGTTACAACGTCCGGTCCATGCGTGACGACGTGGGGGCGCTGGCCCGGGTCATCCGGGCCTGCGCCCCCGACGTCGTCTGCGTCCAGGAGGCGCCGCGCTTCTTCCGCTGGCGCAAGGCTGCGGCCCGGCTGGCCCGTACGTCCGAGCTCGTGTACGTCACCGGCGGGGCCACGGCCTCCGGGCCCATGATCCTGTCCTCGCTGCGGGCCACCGTGGAGCGCACGGAGGACATCCTGCTGCCCCGGACACCGGGGCTGCACCAACGCGGCTTCGCGACCGCCGTGCTGCGCTTCGGCCGGGCCCGGCTCGGCGTCCTCAGCTGCCACTTGAGCATCAAGGACGAGGAGCGGTACGGGCAGGGGAAGCTGCTGCTCGACACGCTGGCCGGCCTGGACGTCCCGCACGCGGTCGCCGCCGGGGACCTCAACGACCGCCCCGACGGCCGGACGTTCGGCCTCCTCGCGGACGCGCTCCAGGACGGCTGGGCCACGAAGCGGTGGGGTCGTGAGCACACGACCCGGCTGGGCGACCCGCTCCAGCGCATCGACGCGGTCTTCGCCACGGAGGGTGTCGAAGTGCTGGGCTGCGGCGTGCCCATGGGGTTGCCGGGGGTGGCTGAGCGGGATCTGCGGGCAGCCACGGATCACCTGCCGGTGCTTGCCGCGTTGCGGGTGCCGGCGTTTTAGGCCGGTGTCGTGCCCGCACCACCGCTGCGCGGCGGTGTCCTCAATCGCCGGACGGGCTGATTTGTTGCCCGGAACGGGCTGAACTGCGCACCCACATCAGCCACATCAAGCCCGTCCGGCGTTTGAGGACACGCCCGGAGGGCGTTCCCGCCGCAGGCGGCAAGACGGCCCGCAGTCAACAGCCGGGAGTACGCACGCCCCCCCCGCCCTAAACCACCGCACCGCGGCCCGGGTCGTCGTCCTCCTCGTCGGAGTCCTTCATGCGCAGGACCAGCGTGGCGAAGCCGCCGAGGAAGCCGCCGACGCCGAGCGTGGTGACCCACCACGTCAGCTCCTGCCGGAAGAGCACCATCAGCAGCAGGAGCAGCGGCCCGCCCAGCACCGCGATCCATGCGAAGCGGGCGGTGACGTCGCCGGTGGGGAGCGGCGGCGGCTCCGGGGGCACGAAGTGGCCCTCGTCCGGCTCGTCGAGGTCGTCGTCGCCCGACGGGCCCGGGGTGTCCCAGTCGCGGGGGCCGACCCCGGGGGCGTAGACGACGAAGCTGCCCACCGGCCGGTCCGGGGTCTCCGGTGGCGCCTGCGGTGTCTTGGTGACCCCCTCCGGGGCCGTGCCGGGGGCCTCCTCGCCCTCGGCCGGGCCGGGCGGGGGGTCGGTGAGGTCACCGGAGGCGGGCCAGCGGCCCGCCTCGGGGTCCGGCTGCTCGCCGTACGCGGCGACGAGCTCCGCCCACGCGGCGTCCTCGTCCAGGGGGTCGCGGCTCTCGTCGCGGTCGCGGTCGCGGTCCGCGTCGCGCTCAGCCACGGGAGGCCGCCCCGGCTTCGCCGACGCCCGCGGAGAGCCGGCTGATGAACGCGAACGTCTCCTCGAAGATCAGCTCGGCGTCGTGGTCCAGGGTCGCCACGTGATAGCTGCGCTCCAGCAGCCGCTCGGTGACATCGCGCGAGGAGACCCGGGCCAGGATGCGCGCCGAGTCCACGGGCGGCACCACATGGTCCTCGGGGCTGTGCATCAGCAGCAACGGCTGGGTCACCTGCGGCAGTTCGCCGTCCAGCATCCGCAGGAACCGGCGGAAGGAGTGCGCCGCGTGCAGCGGCACCCGGTCGTAGCCGGTCTCCTCGCTGCCCGGCTTGGCGATGTCGCTGGCGATGCCCCTGCGCGAGGGGACCAGATGGCGCACCACCGGCAGCGCCTTCGCGCCGAGGCCGTGCACCTTGTTGGCCGGGTTGACCACGACGACGCCCTTGACCGTGTCACCGTGCCGGGCCGCCAGCCGCAGGGCCAGCGCCCCGCCCATGGACAGGCCGCAGACGAAGACCTCGGAGCAGCGCTCCCGCAGCTCGCCCAGCGCCCGGTCGACCTCCGCGTACCAGTCCTGCCAGCCGGTGAGCTGCATGTCCTGCCAGCGGGTGCCGTGCCCGGGCAGCAGCGGCAGCGAGACGGTCAGTCCGCGCTCCGCGAGATACCCGGCCCAGGGCCGTACGGACTGAGGGGAACCGGTGAAGCCGTGGCACACGAGGACGCCGACCTCTCCGCCGTCGTGGCGGAACGGCTCGGCGCCGGGGAGGAGCGGCACCGGAATCTCCGATCGGTGGAACGGGAAAAAGGGGTCTGGCCCTCAGCGTACGCGGAGCGCCGCACGGCGGGTAGGCAGGTTAAGGTCTCCTCGTCACTACAGGAGGTTCTCGGTTGTTCTACGGCGCTATGAAGCTGTCCATCGGCGGGTCGCTGAAGCTTGCCTTCCGGCCGTGGGTGGAGGGCTTGGAGAACATCCCGGCCGAAGGGCCCGCCATCCTGGCGAGCAACCACCTGTCGTTCTCGGACTCCTTCTTCCTCCCCGCGGTCCTGGACCGCAAGATCACCTTTATCGCGAAGCAGGAATACTTCACCTCCCCGGGTGTCAAGGGAAAGCTGACGGCCGCCTTCTTCAAGGGCGTGGGCCAGCTGCCCGTCGACCGTTCGGGCGGTCGCGGCGCCGGCGAAGCGGCGATCAAGAGCGGTCTTGAGGTGCTGGAGCGCGGTGAGCTGTTCGGCATCTACCCGGAGGGCACCCGCTCCCCGGACGGCCGCCTCTACCGCGGCAAGCCCGGCGGCCTGGCCCGGGTGGCGCTGCTGTCCGGCGCCCCCGTGATCCCCGTCGCCATGATCGACACCGAGAAGGTGCAGCCCCCGGGCAAGGTCCTGCCGAAGATGATCAGGCCGGGCATCCGGATCGGCGAACCGCTGGACTTCAGCCGCTACCACGGCATGGACGGCGACCGCTTCATCCTCCGCTCGGTGACCGACGAGGTCATGTACAAGATCATGGAGCTGTCCGGCCAGGAGTACGTCGACATCTACGCGACCGCCGCCAAGCGGCAGATCGCGGACGAGGCGAAGCGCAAGGCCGAGGAGGAGAAGGCGGCCAAGGCCGCCGGACTCGACAAGCTCGACGAGCTCGGCAGGCCCGACAAGGCGGACAAGCGGCCCGAGGCGTAGCACGCCCGGACCGGGGGGTTGGGTCGATGACACCGCGCAGCACACAGCCGCGCGTCGTACGGATGTCGGTGGAGCTGCCGCTGTGGCGCGCGCTGACCGGCTACCGCATCCTGACGCTGGGCTACGCCCTCGCGCTGTTCCTCCTGAACTACCGCGAGTACGCCCATCCGCCCGGGGCCGCGCTCTACATGGGCGTACTGACCCTCTGGATGCTGCTGACCTGGAACCGGGTCACCTCGCCCGAGCGCTGCACCAAGCGGTTCCTCGTCGCCGACCTGGCCATCGCGCTGGGCGGGATCCTGCTCACCTCCGTCGTCGACTCCGCCGAGCGCATCGACGGCGGAGCGGCCACCCTGCCGTCCATCTGGGCGGGCGGCGCCGTGCTGGGCTGTGCCATCAAGGGCGGCTGGCGCTGGGCGGTCGTCGGCTCCACCCTGGTGGCCGCCGCCAACCTCGCCGAGCGCGGCGGCATGGCCCGCGACACCGTCCACAACGTGCTGCTGGTCTGGGTCTCCAGCGTCGCCATCGGCTACATCGTGGAGGTCGCCCGGGCCAGTGAGCGCACGCTCGCCCGCGCCCTCCAGATCGAGGCGGCCACCCGCGAGCGCGAACGGCTCGCCCGCGACATCCACGACAGCGTCCTCCAGGTGCTCGCCATGGTGCAGCGCCGGGGCGCCGCGCTGGGCGGCGAGGCCGCCGAGCTCGGCCGGATGGCCGGCGAGCAGGAGATCGCCCTGCGCACCCTCGTCGCCGGGGGCCTGCTGCCCCCGCAGGGCACGCCGCGGCAGCTCGCCGAGGACGCGGAGCTCGTACGGTCCGCGGGCGCCCCGCCGCGGCCCCCGGAGGGGCCCTGCGACGTGGGCGCGCTGCTCGCACCGCACGCGGGCGCCGCCGTCTCCTACGCCGGACCCGGCACGCCCGTCCTGCTGGAGGCGGCCGCGGCGGCGGAGCTGGCGGCCGCAGTCGGCGCCGCGCTGGACAATGTCCGCGAGCACGCCGGGGACGGCGCGCGGGCCTGGATCCTGCTGGAGGACGAGCCGGACGCCGTGATCGTCACCGTGCGGGACGACGGGCCCGGCATCGCCGAGGGCCGGCTGGCGGCGGCCGAACGGGAAGGGCGGATGGGCGTCGCCCTGTCGATCCGCGGCAGGCTGCGGGACCTGGGCGGCAGCGCCGAGCTGCTGTCCGTGCCCGGCCAGGGCACAGAAGTCGAATTGAGAGTTCCACGGGGGAGCGAGGCCGGGAAATGAGTGACGAGCAGAGCGTGAAGGTCATGGTGGTCGACGACCACCCCATGTGGCGCGACGCCGTCGCCCGCGACCTGGCCGCCGCCGGGTTCGACGTGGTGGCGACGGCCGGTGACGGCCCCCAGGCGGTGCGCCGGGCCCGGGCCGCCGCACCCGACGTGCTGGTCCTGGACCTCAACCTGCCCGGCCTGCCCGGCGTCGCCGTGTGCAAGGAACTGGTCGGCGAGAACCCCGCGCTGCGCGTCCTGGTGCTCTCCGCGAGCGGCGAGCACGCGGACGTCCTGGAGGCCGTGAAGTCCGGCGCGACCGGCTATCTCCTGAAGTCGGCCAGCACCGGGGAACTGCTCGACGCCGTCCGCCGGACCGCGGAAGGGGACCCGGTGTTCACCCCCGGCCTGGCCGGACTCGTCCTCGGGGAGTACCGCAGGCTGGCCGCCGACCCGGCCCCCGCCGCCCCCGACGAGCCCAAGGCGCCCCGGCTGACCGACCGCGAGACCGAGGTGCTGCGGCTCGTCGCCAAGGGCCTCTCGTACAAGCAAATCGCCGAACGGCTGGTTATTTCCCACCGGACGGTGCAGAACCATGTTCAGAACACCTTGGGCAAACTCCAGTTGCACAACCGCGTGGAGCTCGTGCGCTACGCGATAGAGCGAGGTCTCGACGGCGCCTGACCGTTCCCGGCCGGGCGGCGTACCCGGCTGAAGGGAGATTGTCATGCGGGTCGGAATGCTGACCGGCGGCGGTGACTGCCCCGGGCTCAACGCGGTCATCCGCGCCGCCGTCCGCAAGGGCGTCCAGGACTACGGTCACGAGTTCATCGGCTTCCGCGACGGCTGGCGGGGGCTGATCCAGGGCAACACCGTGCCGCTCGGCATCCCCGCCGTACGCGGCATCCTGCCCCGGGGCGGCACGGTGCTCGGCTCCTCGCGCACCAACCCCTTCAAGGAACCGGAGGGCGTCCGCCGGATCCTGGAGAACCTCGCCAAGGACGACGTCGACGCCCTCATCGCCATCGGCGGGGAGGACACCCTCGGCGTCGCCGCCCGGCTCCACGAGGAGCACGGCGTCCGGTGCGTCGGCGTGCCCAAGACCATCGACAACGACCTCTCCGCCACGGACTACACCTTCGGCTTCGACACCGCCGTCAACATCGCCACCGAGGCCATCGACCGGCTGCACACCACCGCCGAGTCCCACATGCGGGTCCTCGTCGTCGAGGTCATGGGCCGGCACGCCGGCTGGATCGCCCTCCACTCCGGCCTCGCCGGGGGCGCCAACGTCATCCTCGTCCCCGAGCGGCGCTTCGACCTCGAAGAGGTCTGCGGCTGGGTCACCTCCCGCTTCCGCGCCAGCTACGCCCCGATCGTGGTCGTCGCGGAGGGCGCCATGCCGAAGGACGGCGACCTCGTGCTGAAGGGCGCCGCCGCGCACGACTCCTTCGGCCACGTCCGGCTGTCCGGAGTGGGCGAGTGGCTGGCCAAGGAGATCGAGCGGCGCACGGGCAAGGAGGCCCGCACGATCGTGCTGGGGCACGTGCAGCGTGGAGGGACGCCGAGCGCGTTCGACCGGTGGCTGGCCACGCGCTTCGGTCTGCACGCGATCGCCGCCGTGCGGGACGGCGACTTCGGACGGATGGTGGCGCTGCGGGGCACGGACATCGTGCGGGTTCCGCTGCGCGAGGCGACGGCTCGCCTGAAGACGGTGCCGGAGTCTTTGTACGAGGAGGCCCGCACGTTCTTCGGCTGACGGCGGGTTGTTCCCCTGCGGCCGCGTCCTCAAGCGCCGGACGGGCTGAAATCAGCCCGTCCGGCGCTTGAGGACACCGCGCGAAGCGTGGTGGGAAAAAATCAGACCAGCACCCGCGCCAGCAGCTCGGCCACCAGTGTCGCCCCCGACAGCGTCAGGATCGACTCCGGATGGAACTGCACACCGGCGAAGCCGGGCCCGCGCAAAGCATGCACATCCCCGCTCGCCACATCACGGCTCACCTCCACCCGGTGCATCGCCAGCTCCGCCTCCGCGGAATCCGTGCACCGCGCGGTGAACGTGTTGTAGAACCCCACCGTCTCCGCCCGCCCGAAGAAGTCGATCCGCTCCTGCGCCCCCTGGTACGGCACGTCCTTGCGTACGATCTCCAGGCCCAGCTCCGCCGCGATCAGCTCGTGCCCGAGGCACACCCCCAGCAGGCCCTGCCGGTGCCCGCGCAGCAGTTCCGCCGTCAGGCCGCGCAGCAGCCGCATCTTGGGGTCGGCCGTGTCGGAGGGGTCGCCGGGGCCGGGGCCCAGCACCACCGGGCCCTCGTGCGCCAGGGCGGCCTCCCGCAGCCCGGGTTCGTCGTAGCGCCGCACGGTGACCGTCAGCCCCGACGTCCGCAGCAGATGCGCCAGCATCGCCGTGAAGGTGTCCTCGCCGTCGACGACGAGCGCGTGCCCGCTGAGCCGTGCCGTCGACGTCGGGCTCTGCATCCGCAGCCAGAAGGGGGCCAGGTCCTCGCGGCGCGCGTCGAGAGCGGCCCGTACCTCGGGGTCGTCCTCGAACCGCGCCGCCGGGGCCGGCCCGCCGCGGCGCGCGGTCCGCACACCGAGCGCGGCCAGCACGCCCGCCGCCTTCGCGTGCGTCTCGGCGACCTCGCCGCGGGGGTCGGAGTGACGCACGAGGGTGGCCCCGACGGCGAGCCGCAGCCGCCCCGCCGGTCGATGTCGGCGGTGCGGATCAGGATCGGCGAGTCGAGCGTCCGGCCGCCGCCCGCGTCCCGCCCGATGAGCGCGAGCGCGCCCGCGTAATAGCCGCGCCCGCGGCCGCCCGGCCCCTCCGGCTCGTACCGCTCGATGACCCGGCACGCGTTCTGCACCGGCGACCCGGTCACGGTCGCCGCGAACATCGTCTCCCGCAGCACCTCCCGCACGTCCAGCGAGGAGCGCCCGCGCAGCTCGTACTCGGTGTGCGCGAGGTGGGCCATCTCCTTGAGCCGCGGCCCGACGACGACACCGCCCATGTCGCCCACCGTGCACATCATCTTCAGCTCCTCGTCCACGACCATGGACAGCTCCTCCACCTCCTTGCGGTCGTGCAGGAAGGCCAGCAGCCCGGCCCGGTCCGGGCCGTCGGCGGGATAGCGGTAGGTGCCGCTGATCGGGTTCATCACGACGGTGTTCCCGGCCATCCGCACGTGCACCTCCGGGCTGGCGCCGACCAGCGTCCGGTCGCCGGTGTGCACGACGTACGTCCAGTACGCGCCGCGCTCGCCCGCCAGCAGCCGCCGGAACAGCGCCAGGGCGTCGGCCGCGGTGAAGCCTTCGATCTCGCCCTCGAAGGTCCGCCGGATGACGAAGTTGGCGCCCTCGCCGGACCCGATCTCGTCCTCGATCACCCGCCGGACGATCCGCGCGTACTCCTCGTCCCCCACGTCGAACGCCCCGCCCTCCACCCGCACCTGGTGCGCGGGCAGCGCGGCCAGGACCTCGGCCAGGGGCAGCTCGTGCGCCTCCTCCGGCCGCAGCACCGCCAGCGGGGTGCCGTCGTCGCGGACGTCGAAGCCGCGCTCGCGGATCTGCCGGAACGGGATGAGTGCGAGCGCGTCCAGGACCGGGCCGCCGCCGTCGGGCGGCCCGTCCGGCAGGGGGATGCCGGCCAGCCGCTCGACCTCCTCCACGGTGCCGGTCAGCAGCTCGACGGTGTCGTCCGGCCGGCCGGGGGTGCGGCGGTGCAGCAGGGCGAAGGGCGGGCAGGCGGGATCGGTCAGCCGTGCGAGGAGGGCCTGGGTGTGGCCGGTCATCTGGGGTTCCTTCCGGTGAGGAGAGGAACGGCCCGGGAAACACGGAAGGCCGCCCCTCCGGGCGGCCTTCGCGGTGTGTCTTTCGGTGTACGCGCGATCAGTGGGCCGCCGGTCGGACGGTCCACCACCAGTTCTGGTTGGTCGGTGCGTACATGCTGCGCACCTTACCGGACGGGCCGGGGGCGTGGCAGATCCCGCGGGCGGCGGGGAAGCGCGCACCGGGGCGCGGGCCGGTGCGGCACGCCGGGGAAGGTGCTCTTCCGCAGGTCCCGCCGCCCATGACTCGTCTCACAGTGCGGTCCGGCGGATGGACCGCCGTCGCCGACCCCGTAGGGTTGGAGCGTGACCGTGAACGCTGAACTCCACGCCGGTGGCAACACCTGGCGCTCCCTTCCCGCGGCGCAGCAGCCTGAGTGGCCGGACCAAGAGGCTCTGCGCGATGTGATCGCCGAGCTCGAGTCCTATCCCCCCCTGGTCTTCGCCGGCGAGTGCGACCAGCTGCGCCAGCGCCTGGGAGCCGTCGCCCGTGGTGAGGCGTTCCTGCTCCAGGGCGGCGACTGCGCCGAGGCCTTCGACGCCGTCGGCGCCGACCAGATCCGCAACAAGCTCAAGACGCTGCTCCAGATGGGCGCCGTGCTGACCTACGCGGGTTCCGTGCCCGTCGTGAAGGTGGGCCGGATCGCCGGTCAGTACAGCAAGCCGCGCTCGAAGCCGACCGAGACCCGCGACGGCGTGACCCTGCCGACCTACCGCGGTGACTCCGTCAACGGCTTCGCCTTCACCCCCGAGGCCCGCACGCCGGACCCGCAGCGGCTGAAGCGGATGTACCAGGCGTCGGCGTCCACGCTGAACCTCGTCCGCGCCTTCACCACCGGTGGCTACGCGGACCTGCGCCAGGTGCACGCCTGGAACCAGGACTTCGTGAAGTCCTCCCCGTCCGGGCAGCGCTACGAGGCCCTCGCCCGCGAGATCGACCGGGCGATGAACTTCATGAACGCCTGCGGGGTGGACCCGGAGGAGTTCAAGACCGTCGAGTTCTACGCCTCCCACGAGGCGCTCGTCCTCGACTACGAATCGGCGCTGACCCGCGTCGACTCGCGGACCGGCGACCTCTACGACGTCTCGGGCCACATGGTCTGGATCGGTGAGCGCACCCGCCAGCTGGACGGCGCGCACATCGAGTTCGCGTCGAAGATCCGCAACCCGATCGGGGTGAAGCTCGGCCCGACGACCACGCCCGAGGACGCGCTGACGCTGATCGAGCGGCTCGACCCGGAGCGCGAGCCCGGCCGGCTCACCTTCATCACCCGCATGGGTGCCGACAAGGTGCGGGACAAGCTCCCGACCCTGGTCGAGAAGGTCACGGCGTCCGGTGCCCAGGTGGCGTGGATCTGCGACCCGATGCACGGCAACACCTTCGAGGCGGCCTCGGGCCACAAGACCCGCCGCTTCGACGACGTGCTGGACGAGGTCAAGGGCTTCTTCGAGGTCCACAAGGGCCTCGGCACCCACCCGGGCGGCATCCACGTCGAGCTGACCGGTGACGACGTCACCGAGTGCGTGGGCGGCGGCGACGAGATCTTCGTCGACGACCTGCACCAGCGCTACGAGACGGCCTGCGACCCGCGGCTCAACCGCAGCCAGTCGCTGGACCTGGCGTTCCTGGTCGCGGAGATGTACCGCGACCAGTAGGAATCCCTGACGTACGACGTGGGGCGCGGATCACCTCGATCCGCGCCCCACGTCGTTGTCATCCGCCCGCCGGGCCGGGTAAGGTAAGGGTTACCTTATTGATCAACCCGGTAGGGCGGTGACCCGCGTGTACGTCTGCTCTTGCTTCGGCATCACCGAGCAGCAGGTGCGTGAGCACGCGGACAAGGGGGCGTGCACGCCCCGCCAGATAGCCTCCGCGAGCAAGGCCGGCACCGACTGCGGCAGCTGTGTGCGCCGCATCCAGTCCCTGCTCGGCCGTGGCGCGTGCCCGCGCCGTGAGCTGGCCGATCAGGGCGGGCAGGATGTGCTGGGCGCCGAGGTGCCGCGGATGGCGCAGGTGCTGCCCCGCGTGACCGCCGAGGCCCGGGCGGCCTGACCGGACCGGCCAGGGGTCACTCCGCCCCGCCGTTCGACTGCTCGATGAACTGGGCGAGGTAGAGCGGCTCGCCGAGCTTCTCGATCAGCTCCAGCTGCGTGTCGAGGTAGTCGATGTGCTCCTCCTCGTCGGCGAGGATCGACTCGAAGATGTTGGCCGAGGTGATGTCGCCCTTGGCCCGCATGACCTCCACGCCCCGCTTGAGCCGGTCGATCGCTTCGACCTCGACCTGCCGGTCGGCCTGGAACATCTCGACGATCGACTGCCCGATCCGCACATGGAAGAGCCGCTGGTAGTTGGGCAGCCCCTCCAGGAAGAGGATGCGGTCGGTCAGCACCTCCGCGTGGCGCATCTCGTCGAACGACTCGGCGCGGGTGTGCGCGGCGATCTTCGTCCAGCCGAGGTGCTCCTGCATTTTCGCGTGCAGGAAGTATTGATTGATGGCGGTCAGCTCGGCAGTCAGCTGTTCATTGAGAAATTCGATGACCTCGGGGTCGCCCTGCATTGCAGAGGCTCCTTCCAAGAGGGTGACTGGCAGGTTGCGCGCATCCTCGCACCGCCCCCCGGAAGCGTCCAGTAAGTGCACACTTAGTGGGAGTTGCCCCGATAGCGGAACCCCTGGTCATCAGCACTGCCCGGGGTCTGACACCATGGGGGCATGGGGCCCTCGAAAGACACCGAAAGCCGCAAAGGGGCGCAACTCGAGTTGCCTCCGGGGCAGCGCCTCCAGCGCGGATGGCCGGTGACGCACTACGGTCCCGTCCCGAAGTTCAGGCCGGAGCGCTGGGAGTTCCGTGTCTTCGGGTCGACCGCCGACGGCGACAAGCACTGCTGGACGCACGAGGAGTTCTCCGCCCTGCCGTATTCGACGGTGGTGGCCGACCTGCACTGCGTCACGAAATACAGCATGCTGGACGCCGAATGGGGCGGTGTCCCCGCGCGGACGATCCTCGAACTCGCCCCGCCCGCACCCGAGGTCACCCACGTCATGGTGTGGGCGGAATACGGCTTCTGCTCAAATCTCCGGCTGTCCGATTTCGCGGCCGAGCAGAGCATTTTCGCGACCCATAAGGACGGCGAGCTCCTCACCGCCGAGCACGGCTTTCCCGTACGCCTGGTGGTCCCGCACCTCTATGCGTGGAAGGGGCCCAAATGGGTGCGCGGCGTGGAGTACATGACGGCCGACCGCCGGGGTTTCTGGGAAGAGCGCGGATACCACAACGTGGGTGACCCCTGGCAGGAACAGCGCTATTCCTACCAGGAGGAACCGGGCGACGGACCGGAGGTCTGAGGCGGCCGGACGGGACCCGTCAGACCGCCGGGCCGTCCCGCAGCCCCTTCAGCCGCGCCACGTCGGCCGCGTGCCCCTCCGGCCCGCCGGGGGTCTCGATGATCAGCGGCACACCCGCCGTCGCGGGATGGCCGAAGAGCTCCGCGAAGGGCCCGGACCCGATATGGCCGGAGCCGATGTTCTCGTGCCGGTCCCGGTGCGCGCCGACGCCCTCCTTGGAGTCGTTCGCGTGGATCAGCCGGAGCCGCCCCTCGCCCACCACGTCCACCAGCTCGTCGAGCGTCCGCTTCGTCCCGCCAGGCTCGGCGAGGTCGTGGCCCGCCGCGAACACATGGCAGGTGTCCAGGCACACGCCGAGCCTCGGGTGCCGCTCCAGCGCGTCGAAGTACGGGCCGAGGTCCTCGACCAGCGAGCAGAGCGACGCGCCCTGCCCGGCCGTCGGCTCCAGCAGCAGCCACGGGTCGTCGTCGTGGGTCAGCTCGTCCAGCAGCGGCAGCAGCCGCTCGTGGACCTGCGCCAGCGCCTCCCGGCGCGGGCGGCCACCGGTCGCCGAGCCCGTGTGGACGACGACACCGAGGGCACCGATCGCCCGCCCGCGGCGCAGCGAGTGCCGCAGGGACTCCCCGGACAGCTCGACCGTCGCCTCGGTGTGCGACCCGAAGTTGATCAGGTACGGGGCGTGCACCCAGACCGGCAGCGACTCCTGCTCACAGGCCGCCCGGAACTCCTCGTCCTGCCGCCGGTCACCGGTGGGCGTCGCCCAGCCGCGCGGGTTGGCGACGAAGACCTGCACCGTCTCGGCGCCCATCGTCCGCGCGTACGGCAGCCCGGTCTTCGCGAGGCCCCCGGCGACGGGGATGTGCCCGCCGACGGGGTTGCGGACGCGCGGGGCCGGAAGGAGGCTCGAAGGCTCGGTCATCCCTACAGCCCGCTCTTCATCCGGATGGTGATGGTGTCGCCCTTGGCCGCCTGGTCGCCGCCCTTGACGGACTGGCTGTCGACCGAGTCGCGCGGGAAGAAGAACGGCCGGTCCACGCTGACCTTGAAACCCGCGGACGTGAGGGCCTGCTTGGCGTCCGCCTCACTCTTTCCGGTGACGTCCGGGACCGTCACCATCTCCTTGCCCTTGGACACCGTGAGCGTGACCGTGTCGCCCTTGGCCAGCTGCTCACCGTCGCCCGGCGACTGCGCCGCCACCGAGCCCTTGGGGACGTCGGAGTAGACCTGGGAGTCCGAGACCTCCACCTTCAGCCCCTTGTCCGCCAGCGCCGAGGTGGCCGCCGCGACGGTCATGCCCTGCACCTTCGGCACGCTCAGGGCCGCGCCCTTGCTCACGGTCAGCGCGACCGGCGTGTCGGGCCTGCGCTCCATCCCCGGCTTGGGGTCGGTGGCCAGCACCGAGCCCTGCGGGGTCTCGCCGCTGAACTGCTTGCCGACCTCGCCGACCGTCAGGCCCGCGCCCTCGATCTTCCGCTTCGCCTCGTCGAGGGTCATGCCGGCGACATTGGGCACCTCGGCCCGCGCCGGGCCCTTCGACAGGGTGACCGTCACCTTGCCGGTGTTGCGGACGCGGCCGCCGGGGCCGGGGTCCGTCGAGATGACGTGACCCCGCTCGACGGTGTCGCTGAAGTCCTGCTTGGTCCGCATCCCGAGCCCGGCCTTGTGGAGCGACTGCTCGGCCTTGTCCTGGGTCATGTCCAGGACGGCCGGGACGGTCGTGAACTGGCCGGAGCTGATGTACCAGACGCCCGTGCCCACCAAGGCCAGCAGGACGGCCGCGAGCACCGCGAGCAGGGTGCGGCTGGGCCTGCGCCGGGGCAGGCCGGACCGTGCCGCCGCGGCGGCCGGCGGGGCCGGGGGAGCGGGCGGCTGCTCCAGCCGCGTCGTGCGGTTGAGCTGCTCGTCCTCCGCGGCCGGCAGCGGCCGGGCCGCGACGGGCCGCGGGATCACGCTCGTACGGTCCTCGGAACCGCTCGCCGCCCTCTGCTCCGGCGTCCGTGCCAGCGGGGGCACGGCGTCCAGCTGCTCGTCGGACAGTGCCTCGCGGGTGGCGCGGACCAGGGCCAGCAGGCCCACCGCGTCGGCCGGGCGCCGCTGCGGGTCGCGCGCGGTGGCCTGGGCCACCAGCTCGTCCAGCCGCGCGGCCAGCCCCGGGACGGCCGCCGACGGCGGCGGCACGTCCTCGTGAAGGTGCTGGTAGAGGATCTGCGCCGGGGTGCTGCCGGTGTGCGGCTTGGCGCCGGTGAGCATCTCGTAGAGGACGACACCGCTGGCGTAGACGTCCACGCGGGTGTCGGCCGTGCCGTGTTCCATCTGCTCGGGGGCCAGATACGACACCGTGCCCAGGACCGAGCCGGTGGACGCCGTGGAGTTGGTGTCCACGGCCCGTACGAGCCCGAAGTCGGCGACCTTCACCCGGCCGTCGTCCCCGATCAGCACGTTCTCCGGCTTCATGTCCCGGTGGACGAGCCCCGCGAGGTGGGCCGCACCGAGCGCCGCGAGCACCGGCTCCGCGATGTCGAGCGCGGCGCGCGGCTGGAGCGCTCCGCGCTCGCGCAGCACGTCACGCAGGGTGCATCCGGCCACGTACTCCATCGCGAGATAGACGTACGTGCCGTCCGTGCCCTGGTCGAAGACGCCCACCACGTTCGGGTGGTCGAGCCGGGCCACGGACTTGGCCTCGCGGATGAAGCGTTCCACGAAGACCTCGTCGGCGGCGAGCCCCGGGTGCATCACCTTCAGGGCGAGCACCCGGTCGAGCCGCGTGTCCAGGGCGCGGTAGACCGTGGCCATGCCACCGACGGCGATCCGGGCCTCGACCCGGTAGCGGCCGTCCAGCACGTGCCCGACAAGTGGGTCTCCTAGCGTCGTATCCACGCTAGGAGTCTATGAGCCGTTCCTGGGTGCCCCCTAGCGGCCTTGTTCCGCGGGTTGTCCACCGCCTTCGGCGGGGCTCCCTGCGGGGAGCGTCCTCAAACGCCGGACGGGCTGGATGTATGGACGTAGTCCGTAGCTTGCGGCCCGCAGATCACGAGCCACGGTCCGGAAAATCAGCCCGTCCGGCGTTTGAGGACAGCGCGCGAAGCGTGCTTCGGGGTCTGGGGCGTAGCCCCCTCACGCGGCGGAGCCGCACATCAGACGCAGCCGGGAAGGGGCGGGTCGGGGAAAGCCCCCGGCAGGGTCTACGCGCCGCCGAACGCGGGCCGCTCCGGGTCGAAGGACGCCATGCCCTCCGCAGGAGAAGACGCCTCCGCGAAGTGCCGCCGCGGAATGCGCCCCGCCCGGTACGCCAACCGCCCCCCCTCGACCGCATGCCGCATCGCCTCCGCCATCAGCGCCGGGTCCTGCGCCCGGGTGACCGCCGAGGCGAGCATCACCGCCGAGCAGCCGAGCTCCATCGCGATCGCCGCGTCCGACGCCGTGCCCGCGCCCGCGTCCAGGATCACCGGCACCCCCGCCCGCTCGGTGATCAGCTGGAAGTTGTGCGGGTTGCGGATGCCCAGGCCGGAGCCGATGGGCGAGCCCAGCGGCATGATCGCGGCGCAGCCGACGTCCTCCAGACGGCGGGCGAGCACCGGGTCGTCGTTGGTGTACGGCAGGACCGTGAAGCCGTCGTCGACCAGGATCTCCGCCGCTTCCAGCAGCTCGACCGGGTCGGGCAGCAGCGTGCGCTCGTCGGCGATCACTTCGAGCTTGACCCAGTCGGTGCCGAGCGCCTCCCGGGCCAGGCGGGCGGTGAGCACGGCCTCCCCGGCGGTGTAGCAGCCCGCAGTGTTCGGCAGGACCCGGATGTCGTGCCGGGCCAGCAGCGACAGCACCGAGCCCCGTACGTTCGTGGCCAGCCGGCGCATCGCGACGGTGGTGAGCTCCGTGCCGGAGGCGAGCAGCGCGCGCTCCAGGACGTCCAGGCTGGGCGCGCCGCCCGTGCCCATGATCAGGCGGGACGTGAAGGCCGTGCCGGCGATGGTGAGCAGATCGTCTGCCATGAGGACTGATCAGCCTCCCTGCACCGCGGTGAGGACCTCGACGCGGTCGCCCTCGCCGAGCGTGGTGCCGGGCCACTGGCCGCGCGGTACGACGGCCTCGTTGAGGGCGGCCGCGACGCCGCTGTGCGCGGTGGTCAGAGTGCCCACCAGGATGTCGAGGGTCAGGCCCCGGGGCACCGAGCGGCTCTCGCCGTTGAGGCTGATGCCGATGTGGGCCTCGGGGCTGTCGGTGGGGTCCATGGGGTTCATACGGGCAGCTCCTGGAGCGTGTGCGAGAAGCGGAGGGGAGAGAACGGGCGGGCCTCGTCCGACAGCCGTCCGGTGGTCAGCGCCTCGGCCATCACGTCGCCGGTCAGCGGCGTGAGGAGCACGCCGTTGCGGTAGTGGCCGGTGGCGACGAGCAGGCCGGGCAGGGCCGTGGGGCCCAGCAGCGGGGCGTTGTCGGGCGAGCCTGGGCGCAGCCCGGCGCGTGTCTCCACCAGGGGCAGCTCGGTGATGCCGGGCACCAGCTCATGGGCGTCGCGCAGCAACTCGTAGACGCCGCCTGCGGTGACGGTGGTGTCCCAGCCGAGCTCCTCGGTGGTCGCGCCGACGACCAGCTCGCCGTTCTCGCGCGGCACCAGATAGACGTGGCCGCCGCGCACGACCGCCCGCACGGTCCGCGACAGGAAGGGCGCGTAGGCGTCGGGCACGCGCAGCCGCAGGACCTGGCCCTTGACCGGGCGCACCGGCGGCAGGACGTGCTCGGGCACGCCCGCGAGGGCACCGCTGCGGCTGCCCGCCGCGAGCACGGTCCGGCCGGCCCGTAGGCGGGTGCCGTCGGCGAGCTCGGCGCCGGTGGCCCGGTCGCCGGAGAGCAGCAGCCGTACGGCCTCCGTGCGGTGGAAGGTGACCCCCGCCCGTCCGCAGGCCGTCAGCAGGGCCCCGGCGAGCCGCCGGGGGTCGGTCTGGTGGTCGCCGTCCACGCGCACGCCGCCGCGCACGCCCGGTGCGAGCATCGGCTCCAGCCGGCGGCACTCGCGCCCCGACAGCCACTGGGCGTCCAGCCCGCACCGCTGCTGCAGGGCGTGCAGCTCCCGCAGGTGGGCCCGGTCGTCGGCGTCGAGGGCGACGGCGAGGGTCCCGCAGGCGCGGTAGCCGGTGTCCTGGCCGCTCGCCTCCTCCAGCTCCGCCGTGAAGTCCGGGTAGCGCCGCGCGGACGCCAGGTTGAGCGCGAGCAGCTCCTGCTCGCCGTAGTGCAGCTCGGTCACCGCGGCCAGCATCCCGGCCGCCACCCCGGCCGCGCCGCCGCCCGGCGCGGGATCCGCGACGGCGGTGCGCAGGCCACGCTGCGCGGCACGCCACGCCGTGACCAGACCGATGACACCGCCGCCGACCACGAGGACGTCGTACGTCCCCGGTGACGCTGTTGAAGACGCGTGCATGGGCGTCCAGCCCCTCCCTTCGCCGGCATGACCCGGATCAGGTTCGTACGGTCGGAGGCCGGCCAGCCTCCCTCTCAGCCCGGTCCGTCCGGGCTCCCGCGAGTGCTTGTACAGCGGCCACCCTAGTACGCGCCGCGAACCGTCCGGAAGGCCGGACGGAGGCGGCCGAGGGGGGCGTGCGCGGCGCCGGGGCGCGCCAAACACCATGACGTTGTGTCAGAGGTCTCGCTACGCGGTGCTCCGGTCAGGACCGGCCGCCGCCCTAGAGTTGATCGGGTGAGCGAGCACCGGAACGAACCGCAGACCACCAGTGACCGGCGCGCCGTCATCGTCGGCGCCGGAATGGCCGGGGTGCAGACCGCCGTCGCCCTGCGCGAGCAGGGCTGGACCGGCACGATCACCCTGTTGGGCGCCGAGCCCCACCGGCCCTACGACAGGCCGCCGCTCTCCAAGGCCGTGCTGCTGGGCAAGGCGGAGGGGTCCGCCTTCGAGGTGGACTTCGCCTCCCTCGGCATAGACCTCGAACTCGGCCGGGAGGTCACCCGGCTGCGGGCCGACGAGCACCTGCTGGACACCTCCGAGGGGCCCGTCCCGTACGACGTGCTGGTCATCGCCACCGGCGCGCAGCCCGTCGAACTGCCCGGCAGCGCGGGCATGCCGGGCGTGCACCTGCTGCGCACCCTGGACGACGCGGAGCGGCTGCGCCCGGTGCTCGCCGGGCAGCGCGACGTGGTGGCGGTCGGCGCCGGGTGGATCGGCGCGGAGTTCGCCACCGCCGCGCGCGAGGCGGGCTGCCGGGTGACCGTCGTCGAGGCAGCGGACCGGCCGCTGGCCGGAGCCCTGCCCGCCGAGGTCGCCGCCCACATGGCCGCCTGGTACGCCGACAGCGGCGCCCGCCTGCTCACCGGCGCGCGCGTGGCCGCCGTGGAGCCCGGCGCCGTGGTGCTGGCCGACGGCACCCGGCTGCCCGCGGACGCCGTGCTCGTCGGCATCGGCGCCCGCCCGGCGACGGAGTGGCTGGAGGGCTCGGGCGTCGAGCTGGCCGCCGACCGCTCGGTGCTCACCGACGACCGGCTGCGCACCTCCGTGCCCGGTGTCTACGCGGTCGGCGACTGCGCGTCCTTCCCGTCCGCCCGCTACGGCGAGCGGCTCCTGGTCCACCACTGGGACAACGCCCTCCAGGGCCCGCGCACGGTCGCCGGGAACATCGTGCACGGCACGGCCGAGGGGCCGGTCTACGACCCGGTGCCGTATTTCTGGTCCGAGCAGTTCGGGAGGTTCGTGCAGTACGCGGGCCACCACGTCGAGGGCGACGAGCTCATCTGGCGCGGCGACCCGACGGGCGCCGCCTGGACGGTGTGCTGGGTGCGCGGCGAGGTCCTCGTCGCCCTCCTGGCCGTCGGCCGCCCGCGCGACCTGGCCCAGGGCCGCAAGCTCATCGAGCGCGGCGCGGTCATCGACCGGGAACGGGCGGCGGACGCCTCGGTCCAGCTGAAGGCGGCGGAGGTGTGAGGACCCCTGACGGCGCGGGCCCCGGCGGGCCCGCCCGCGGGGGTCCGCACGACGCGCCGCCGACAAGGTCGGGTCAACCTGGCTACCGACTGTCAGTCCCAGATGGCAGGCTTGTCCCGTGACCGAGATTGACGCAAAGATCGATGCTCTCGTCCCCGCCTGGCTCAACCTCCCCGACATCGCGGAAATGCTCGATGTCGAGGTGACGCGTGTCCGGCAGCTGGTCAAGGAGGGCCAGCTGATCGCGGTGCGCCGTGGCGAGAACCGAGTGCTCCAGGTGCCCGCCGAGTTCATCGGCGGCGACGGCAAGGTGATCAAGGGCCTCGCCGGCACCTTGACGCTGCTGAAGGACGACGGCTTCAGCGACGAGGAAATGCTGGAGTGGCTCTTCACTCCGGACCCGACCCTGCCCGGCACCCCGGCGCAGGCCCTGCGCGAGAATCGTGGCACGGAGGTGAAGCGCCGCGCCCAGGCGCTCGCCGTCTGACCCGTCCGCAGGCGCTGTAGACGCCGAGAGAGAACCGTCCGGTGTGCGGGCGGGGGCCCCGTGCCCCCGCCCGCACACCGCCGACCCGGGGGGACCCACCCGATGTCCGTCACCGCGCGCGAGCGGCTCGCCGACGCCCGGCTGTATCTGTGCACCGACGCCCGCAGGCGCCAGGGCGACCTGCCGGAATTCCTGGACGCGGTCCTCGCCGCCGGGGTGGACGTCGTGCAGCTGCGCGACAAGGGCATGGAGGCGGGGGAGGAGCTGGAGCACCTCGCCGTCTTCGCCGACGCGGCCCGCCGCCACGGCAAGCTCCTCGCGGTCAACGACCGCGCGGACGTCGCCCATGCCATCGGCTCCCAGGTGCTGCACCTGGGCCAGGGCGACCTCCCCGTGCCCGCCGCCCGCGCGATCCTCGGCGACGAGGTGCTGATCGGGCGCTCGACCCACGCCGAGGCGGAGGTGGACGCCGCCGTCGCCGAGCCGGGTGTGGACTACTTCTGCACCGGCCCCTGCTGGCCCACCCCGACCAAGCCGGGCCGGCACGCCCCGGGCCTGTCCCTGGTGCGCTACGCCGCCGCGCTGAAGCCCGCGCGGCCCTGGTTCGCCATCGGCGGCATCGACGCGGCCAATCTGGACGAGGCGCTGGAGGCGGGCGCCCGCCGGGTCGTCGTCGTCCGCGCGATCACCGAGGCCGACGACCCCGCCGAGGCCGCGGCCCGGCTCGCGAAGCGCGTCCGCGCGTACGGAGCGTGACCCCCGGCGGTGTGACGCCGCCGGCACGCCCCGTCACGGAACGGTCAGAGAATGGCCGGTCAAATGTCAACGGGACATGAAGAGACTGTCCAGAAAGTGGACGAGAGACCGGCTAATCGGTCATATCGCAAATGAGGGTTGGGGCTGCGCGGAACCGCTGGTTAACTTGCCGGTATGGCCCTTGGTACAGCCTCCACCAGGACAGACCACGCCCGCACGGTGCGTGAGCTGCTCGCCTCCGGTGAGCAGTCCTATTCGTTCGAGTTCGCGGCCCCGAAGTCCGAGAAGGGCGAGCGGACCCTGTGGAACGCCATCCGGCGGATCGAGGCCGTCGGACCCACCTTCGTCTCCGTGACCTACGGCGCGGGAGGCTCCTCCCGTGAGGGCACCGTGCGGGCGACCGAGCGGATCGCCACGGACACCACGCTGACGCCCGTCGCGCACCTGACCGCCGTCAACCACTCGCTGGCCGAACTGCGCAACGTCATCGGCCAGTACGCCGACGCCGGGATCCGCAACATGCTGGCCGTGCGCGGCGATCCGCCCGGCGACCCCATGGGCGAGTGGGTGCGCCACCCCGAGGGCGTCGGCTACGCCGCCGACCTCGTCCGGCTCATCAAGGAGTCCGGCGACTTCTGCGTCGGCGTCGCCGCGTTCCCCGAGATGCACCCGCGCTCCACCGACTGGGAAACCGACATCGGTCACTTCGTGGACAAATGCCGGGCGGGCGCGGACTTCGCGATCACCCAGATGTTCTTCTGTCCGGAGGACTATCTGCGGCTGCGCGACCGGGTCGCGGCGGCGGGCTGCGAGACCCCGATCATCCCCGAGATCATGCCGGTCACCAACATCCGGCAGATCGAGCGGTTCGCCCAGCTCAGCAACGCCGCCTTCCCGCCCGAGCTGGCCGAGCGGATCCTCGCGGTGAAGGACGATCCGGCCGCTGTACGCTCGATCGGGATCGAGTACGCCACCGAGCTGTGCTCACGGCTGATGGCCGAGGGGATCCCGGGTCTGCACTTCATTACCCTGAACCACTCCACGGCGACGCTGGAAATCTACGAGAATCTGGGACTGCACCAGCGGTCCTGACGGCTGTTCCCCTGGCGACAGCCGCACGAGAGGGGCGTAAATGGGCTGGACGGTCCTCTACATCGCGTTCGGCGTCGTCGCGCTCTGGCTGCTGGGCGAGGTGCTGCTCCAGTACAAGGCGCGACTGCGCTGGAGGCTGCTGGCCTTCGTCGGCTTCCTCGGCGTCGTCGCGGGCGTGGTCCTCTCGTCCGTGCCGGTCATCGCGGTGGGCGCGGTCGCCTTCGCGATCGGCCAGACCTATGTGACGCTCTCCTTCCGGCGCGGGTTCTCCGCGGGCTGGGCGATCCGCCGCGACAAGGACGCCGAGTCCGGCGGGCGGCCCGCCGCCGAGGAGAAGGGCCGCGCCGGGCGGCGCCGCAAGGCCGGCCGGAAGCCCCAGGCCGCGCCGCTCCCCGAGCCCGCCGCCGAGACGGCCACGATGCCGCGGATCCCGGAGTCCGACGACACCCCGGACCTGCTCCCCAACGCGGCCCACCAGCCCGCCCCGCCGTACGGCGGCTACGACGAGACGGCGTACCTCCCGCCCGTGCCCCCGGGCCAGGACGCGGGCGGTTTCACCCCGTACGAGAACACCTACGGCACCCAGGGCGCGCCGTCCCACGACGGTCAATTCGACTACGGGCAGGGGCAGTACGCCGCCTACTCCGACCCCTACATCGGCAGCCGCCCGCCGGCGCAGGAGCAGTACGACGCGTACGGGCAGCCGCAGTACGGGTCCTATCCCCAGCAGCAGTACGGAACGGGCGCGTACTCCGCGGAGGCGTACGCCCCGACGCAGCAGTACGACATGGACACCCCGCCGGGCGGCGTGTGGGTCCCCCAGCAGCGGGACACCGACGCACCGCCTCAGCCGCCCCTGCCGGGGCACGGGCCGGGCCACGACGGGCAGCAGTACCGCTACTGACCTCTCACGCGTGGGGCGGGCCGGGTTCCTCCGGTCCGCCCCACGCGCGTGAGGGCGGCGCTACTCCGAGCCGCGCCAGTCCGCCCCCGAGACGATCAGCCCCGCCACCATCGCGCCCGACATCCCCGCGTGGGCCAGCCCTCCGCCGGGGTGGGCGAACCCGCCGACGAGATACAGGTTCGGCACGCGCGTCGCGTTCCCGGGGCGCAGGAACGAGCCGTCCGCGCCCGCCAGTACGGGCGCGGGGACACCGCCCCCTTCCACGCCGGTCGCCGCCTCGACGTCGGCCGGAGTGCGGACCTCACGCCACAGCACCCGCTCCCGCAGCCCCGGCAGCACCGCTTCCGCGGCGTCGGCCATCCGGTCCGCGAAGCTCTCGGCCGTCTCCTCGTCGCTCCAGTCGACCCGCCCGTGCGGGGCCACCGTGGCGGTCAGGGTGACCGCTTCGTGCCCTTCGTCGGGACGGGTGGCGGGGTCGTCCGGCCGCAGCACGGTCACCGTCGGGCGGTAGCGCCACGGGCCGGGCCCACGGACCCCGCCGCCCGCGGGGAAGACCTCGGCCAACTCCGCGCCGCGGTCCGGCGCGTGGACCACCGTGCGGTGGGCCGCCGCCGCGGGCCGGGCACCCCGCAGCGCGAGGCAGACCGTGAACCTGCCGGGCGGCACCGGCCGTCCGGGGCCTCCGTCCCGCTCGGCCGCGCCCGGCGCGATCGAGGCGAGCCGCCCGGGGGAGACCCCGGCGACCACCATGTCCGCCTCGGCCACCGAGCCACCGGCCAGCTCCACACCGGCGGCGCGGCCGTCCTTCTCGAGGAGGCCCACGACCTCCTCACCGAAACGGAACTCCACCTTGCGGGCCACGCACCGCTCGTACAGCGCGTCGGCGAGCGCCCGCAGGCCCCCGCGCACGTACCAACTGCCGAAGGTCTGCTCCATGTACGGCAGCACCGTCGCGCTCGCGGGTGCCTCCCGGGGGTCCAGCCCGTACGCCAGGGCATGGCTCTCCAGGAGCGCAACCAGCCGGGGATCCTTCAACTCCCGCTCCGCGACGGAGGCGAGCGTGACCGGGGCGCTGCGCCGGAACAACCCGCGCTTGCGGACGGCCGGATAGGGGTCGCGCCCCAGCGGCTCGCGCGCCGCCGGGTCCGCGCGCAGCGGCTCCTCCAGCAGCGGCCGCCGCGTGGCGTCCCACACCTCGCGCGCCCGGTTGACCAGATCGCTCCAGCGCTCGCCCGCGCCCGCGCCGACCGCCTCGTCCAGCGCCTGGACCACACCGGCACGCGAGGCGTTGGGCAGCGGGAGGACCGTGCCGTCGGCGAAGACGTGGCTGCTCGCCGGGTCGACCTGCACGAGGTCGACGCACCGCTCCAGCGGCTCCTTGCCCGTCTTCACGAACAAGTCGCGGTAGACGGCGGGCAGATGCAGCAGCCCCGGTCCCGTGTCGAAGGCGAAGCCGTCCCTCGTCAGCCTTCCGACGCCGCCGCCGTGCGTCGCCGCCCGTTCGTACACCACCACCCGGTGGCCCGCGACGGCCAGCCGGGCAGCAGCCGCCATCGCGCCCATCCCGGCGCCGATCACCGCAATCCGTGCCATGGGAACGACTGTATCCGGCGGCACCGACAGCCCGGACGGACAGCTCAGGCCGACGGCCGCCGGGCCCCGTCCGGCCAGGCCGCGCGCTTCTCGGCGCGCTGCTGCCGCCTGCGCTGCCAGAAGCGGCGGATCCGCCTCCAGAAGAACACCACCAGCGCGATCCCCAGCCCCAGCAGTACCGCCGCGATGATCGCGGCGGCCAGCGGGTGGAACAGCGCGAAGACGACGATCCCGGCGACGCCCAGATCCTCCAGGGTGCTCAGGACGATGTTGCTCGCGGGCTCCGGCGAGGTGTTGACCACCGCCCTGGTGCCCGCCTTGACCAGGTGGCTCACCAGCGCGGTCGAGCCGCCCACCGCGCCCGCGGCGAGGTCCGACAGCGAGCCGCTCTGCCCGGCCAGCAGCGCCCCGACCACCGCACCGGCGACCGGCCTGACGACCGTGTGCACGGCGTCCCAGGCCGAGTCCACGTACGGGATCTTGTCGGCGACGGCCTCGCAGAGGAAGAGCACGCCCGCCGCGATCAGGACGTCAGGACGCTGCAACGCGTCCGGCACCTGATCGCTGACGCCGGTCGCGCCCAGCACGCCGAGCAGGAGGACCACGGCGTAGGCGTTGACGCCGCTCGCCCAGCCACTCGTGAACACCAGAGGAAGTACCGACACGCCAATGATCGTATCCGGGGCCCGTGGCCGGGCCTGAACGCTCACGGGTGAGTACACGTACTCAGAGGAGGAGATGAGTAGCCGCGCGGATGGGGCATGCCCCGGAGACAAGGAAGAGTGGTGTTCACGGAAGGGGCGTCCGCGCCGCACCGCCGACACGGGGCGGCGGAACGGTGCGGCGACCCTGACGTGACCGGGGGGTATGGGGGCTCCCGGACGGAGTACGGGGGCTCGGGGGAAGTTACGGGGGAACACTGCTCCGGTGCGGGCCGAGGGGGATCGGCCGGCGCCGGAGCAGCGCCGTTCCACGGCCCGCGCGCTCAGTTGCCGCCCTGCGGCTGGCGGACGCCGCCGCCCACCCGGCCCTGCAACAGCTGGGAGAGTGCCGCGTGCACCTCCTCGACCGACCGCTCGGGCTGGAACGACTGCCAGTCCAGCGCCGCCACCAGCACCATCCCGAACAACGCGGCCGCCGTCAGCGGGACATCGAGCTCCGTGCTCAGCTCGCCCGCCTCCACCGCCTCCGCGAGGACCCCCTCGATCACCGCGAGCGCCTGCTCGCGCACCCGCGCCAGCGTCGGCTGCCAGGCCCGGTTGGTGCGCCACAGCTCGGCCGCGTACAGCTGGGCCAGCGCCGGATACCCGGAGATGAAGTCCAGGCCCGCGCGGACCATCGCGTCCAGTGCCTCGACCCTGCCGCCCCCGCGCGCGGCGGTCGCGTCGGCGGCCCGGCGCAGAGCGTCGCTCAGCAGCTCCATGCCGTGCCGCAGCAGCTCCTCGAAGAGGACCGTCTTGCTGGCGAAGTTGTAGTAGACCGTGCCCTTCGCGACTCCGGCACGTTCGGCGATCTCGTCCACGGTGGTGGAGGAGAAGCCCTGTTCGGCGATGAGGGTGACCGCGGCTTCGAAGAGCTTTCGCCGGGTGTTCCGACGGCGCGTACTGCTGCTGTCGCTGCTGTCCATGCACAAGATTCTCCCTGCCCCCGCCCGGCCGCCGGAGGGCGCCGCCGACCTTCCGCCCGCCCGTGCGCCCCGCCGCCGGCCGGAACTGGTGGGACGGAGCGCCGTGTTCACCCGGAGCCGTCGCTTCCGGGGCGGCGGGGGCCCGTCCGGGCGGCGCGGGGGTCGTGGCGGAGGGAACTCCTGGACAGGCCCTAGGCTGGAGGCACCCAGAACCACTGGGCCCCTCTTGTCCCCCTCTTGTCGTCCTTTTGCCGTCGTCACCGCCGAGGAGCCACCCGCCGTGTCAGACCCGCTGCGCCCCCGGGCGTCCCTCCGTACCGCCGTGGTCTGGGAGGTCCTGCGGGACGCCCTGGACCGCCGGGTCAAGGCCGCCGGGCGGGAGGACGCGGGCGTCCTGGAGGTCCTCGACACCGGTGGCGGCTCCGGCAACTTCGCCGTGCCCGTCGCCCGCCTGGGCCACCGGGTCACCGTCGTCGACCCCAGCCCCAACGCCCTGTTCGCGCTGGAGCGCCGGGCCGCCGAGGCCGGGGTGGCCGACCGGGTGCGCGGTGTCCAGGGCGACACCCACGGCCTCTTCGACGTGGTCGAGCGCGGGGCCTACGACGCCGTCCTGTGCCACGGCGTGCTGGAGTACGTCGACGACCCGGCGGAAGGCGTCCGCAACGTCGTCGAGGCGCTCCGCCCCTCCGGCACCCTCAGCCTGCTGGCCGCCGGCCTCGGCGGTGCCGTGCTGGGCCGGGCCCTCGCCGGCCACTTCACCGAGGCCCGCCAAGTGCTCGCCGACCCCGCGGGACAGTGGGGCGCCGGTGACCCGGTCCGCCGCCGGTTCACCGCCGAGCAGCTCTCCGAGCTGGTCACCGCGGCCGGACTGGAGGTCGGGGCGGTGCACGGTGTGCGCGTCTTCGCCGACCTGGTGCCCGGCGTGCTGCTGGACGCCGAGCCCGGCGCCATGGACGCGCTGCTCCAGCTGGAGGCGGCCGCGGCCGAGCTTCCCGCCTTCCACTCGGTGGCCACCCAGCTGCACGTCCTGGCCGAGCGTGGCTGACCGCAAGCGGTAGGTGACCGGCCACCCGATCAGCCGCTTCGCCCCGTATGATCGGGGGACACCGTCCGGCATGGCGCATCGGCGGAGAGGGAATGTACGTCCCGACACCACCGATCGCCACACTGACGGTGGGCGAATTGGCGCAGAGGGGCGGGTTTCATGGGGGCGATTCCCTGCCTATCCTGAAAGGGCCGCACCCCGGTCGCCCCCCGCGACCGACGAGTAGGAGGACTCCGTGCCGCTCTCGGAGCACGAGCAGCGCATGCTCGAGCAGATGGAGCGAGCGCTGTACGCCGAAGATCCCAAGTTCGCGACAGCGCTCGAGGGCAGCGGCCTGCGCACGTACACCCGGCGACGGGTATACCAGGCGGTCGCCGGGTTTCTGGTGGGCATCGCGCTCCTGATGGCCGGCGTGATGATTCCGGGACAGTACTGGATCAGCGTGGTGGGTTTCCTCGTCATGCTGGGCTGCGCGGCACTGGCCGTCACCGGCTGGCGCAAGGCGCCCCGGCCCGGTGCTCAGCCAGGTGGTGTCGGCCCGGCGGGGGGCATGGGCGGCCGCGGCCAGGCCCGGCAGCGTCGCACCGTGATGGACCGCATCGAGCAGCGGTGGCAGCGCCGCCGCGATGAGCAGGGCCACTGAGAGACTCTTCCGCCGAACGGCGTGATGTGGGGCCAGGACGATCGTCCTGGCCCTTTGTCGTTGCCCGGCTGGTCGCTGGTCGCTGGTCGCTGGTCGCTGGGCCGTCGCCCGGCCACGGGCCGCCTCGCCGAGGGGTCTTGAGCGGATCCCGGGGGCGAGGGCTCTCTACGGGCCCTCGCCCCCCGGATCTTGACGAACCGTCAAGTCCGGCCGAGGGTCGTACGGAGCGCTCCGCCCGCGCGGCGCCAGGCCGTGCCCAGCCGTCCCGACCGCAACCGCTCTCCCGCCGCCCTGCGGCGCCGGGCGAGACCCCACACCAGGCGGGCGGCGGAACGCGGTGCGAGCACGGCCCGCAGCCGCGCCGGCCGCCGCGCCGAGGAGCGCAGCCCCGCCCGTACGCGCTCGACGTCGTCCACCAGGCCAGCAGGTGGCCGTGGCTGCGGCGCGTACAGCACCTGCTCCACCGCCGTGGCGACCCGGTGCGCCGACTCCTCGGCCGCGCCGGTCAGCCCGCCGAGCCGCACGATGCGCGCCGCAGCGCTGCGGGGCGTCCGCGATTCGTCGGGCAGGACGCCGTAATCCCAGGCGGAGTCGGTCAGTTCGGCCCAGGCGGCGAGTGTGTGCTCCACACCCGGCCCGGGCGGCGTGCCGGATCCCTCGGGTGCGCTCGGTGCGTGCTGTCCGGGGTCCGCGAGGCGCCGGGCCCGCAGCCTTCGCCGCCACAGCAGCGGCAGCGTGGGCAGCACCAGCAGGGCCACGCCGCCCGCCGCGATGCCCGCCACCGCCCCTGGCGACAGTCCACCGCCGGGACCGCCGCCCGCCGAGGCCTGCTGGGCGACCGGCGGGCACTCGCCCAGCCGCTTCAACTGCGGGGTGCAGTCGCCCGCGGAGGGCGGCCGCGCCGACGGCGCGGTGCTCCGGTCGGGCAGCGGCGCGGGCACCCCCGGGTCGGCTGCGGACGGCTCCTGTGCGGCGGTGTAGTCGGGGGCCGTGCCCCGGCTCGGCGTCGGCTCGAAGCGGGTCCAGCCGACCCCCTCGAAATACAGCTCCGGCCAGGCGTGCGCGTCCTTGGAGCCGACCGACATCGAGCCGTCCGGCAGCGGGGTGCCCGGGGTGAAGCCGACCGCCACCCGGGCGGGGATGCCCAGCGTCCGCGCCATGGCCGCCATGGAGAAGGAGAAGTGGATGCAGAAGCCCCGCTTGGCCTCCAGGAACTTCGCGATGGCGTCGCTGCCGCCGCCCGACGCGACCTCCGTGTCATAGCTGAAGCCGCCGTCGGCCGCGAACCAGTCCTGGAGCTTGACGGCCTGCTCGTACGCGTTCGCCGACCCGGCGGTCACCTTCCGGGCCGTCGCCCCCACCACCCCCGGCAGCGACCCCGGCACCTTGGTGTACTCCCGCAGCACCTCCTCGCGCGGCGCCGGCGCTCCCGCGAGCTGCGCGGCCGTCGGCTGCACCAGCAGGCTCGACACCTGATAGCGGACGCCCCGGGTGGTCTGCCCGCGCTCACCGGCGACGGTGCGGCCCTCCGGCTCGTACCGCCAGTGGCCGTCCACACGGACGCGCTCGGCGGGATAGGGGAGCGGCAAGTAATTCTGCGCGTACGAACCGGCGGCGGCCACCGAGGTGTTCACCGCGTCCGCGCGCACCCCGGGGGCGAGGCCCGCGGGGGTGGGCAGCACCTCCGGGAGGTCCGTGAGGCGGTGCTCGGACGGCTGCCACGACGCGCCGTCGAACCGGTCGAGCGCGACGATGCGCAGATACATCTCCCGGGTGCTCTCCGTGGACGTGCGGTAGCGCATGACCTCGCGGTTCTCCGGCTGGTTCAGGCTGTCCCGCAGCGTGACCAGGGGGCGGACGGCGTCGAAGCCGGAGCTGTCGTCCCGGTCGGGGCCGGCCGCCCGGCCGCGCGGCTCCAGCAGCCCGCCCTCCATCGTCGGCAGCACGGCGGGCACCGCCAGCGCGATGCCGAGCGCGAGCGCGCCGATCCTGCGGCCGGTGCGCACCGGCGCGAGCGCGGGGCCGGAGCCCGGCGCCAGGAACCCGCGGGAGGGCGACCGGGCGCCGCCGCCGAAGACCCGGCCCCACCGGGCGAGCCGGTCGCGGCCCTCGGCCAGGAGCAGCAGCAGATAGCCGGCCGCCGCCACCAGGAACCACAGCCAGTCCCTGCCGCTCTGGGCCAGCCCGGCCGCGATGGAGTAGAGCGCGAGCAGCGGCAGCCCGGCGGGCGCGGCGCTGCGCCAGGTCACCGCGACCGCGTCCACGGCCAGGCCGACCACCAGCAGGCCGCCGACCAGCATCAGCCGGATGCCGGTCGTCGCCGGCGCCGGGATGGCGTACCGCCCGACGTCGTCCGCGCCCTCCTGGAGCAGCTGCCCGAACTCCCGGAAGACGTCCGGGCCCGGCAGCAGCCCGCCGAGCGCCTGCGAGCGTGCGAAGACCAGGGTGAGCAGCACGAGCGTGACCAGCGCCTGCACGGTCACCGTCAGGGGCCTGGAGAGCGGCACCCGGCGGGCGAGCGCGCCCACCGCGCTCTGGACGGTGAGCAGGATCGCGGCCTGGACCATCCATGTGGTGGTGTCGATCAGCGGCAGCAGCGCGCACGTGGACGCCAGCGTCGCCACGACCCCGCACACGGCGAGCCGCGCGCCGCCACTCATGGGTGCCCCCCTGCCGACGGCGGCCCGGAAGGCCAGGGCGGCACCGCGGGCACGGGCGGCACGGATGGCACGGATGGCACGGGCGGTCCGGCGGCCCCGGCGGGGGCGGCCGCCGTGATGCCGCCCGGCTGCCCGGCCGTACCGCTGTGAGGCATGTGGGGCGCGCCGTACGGGGAGCCCGCCGGAGCGCTCCCGGCCCCGCGCCCGCCCGCCGTGCGCCACAGCTCCGGTAGTGACGCGCCAGGGGTCACCGCCAGCGCCGTCCAGCCCGCCTCGCGCAGTGCGCGCAGCCGCTGCTCGGCGCTGTACGCGGGCCGCCGCGGGGAGCGGGCGTCCTGCGGCCACGCGGAGCGGTCCAGCACGAAGGCGACCGCCGTGCCGCCGCTGCGGCGCATCTGCCCGGCCAGCGCCGTCTGACGCTCGTCCAGGTCGCCGAAGAACGCCACGAGCAGCCCTCCGCCGTCGCCCCGCAGCGCCTCATGGGCCGGGGCGAGGCTCTCGCCGTCGGAGTGGTCCACCACGGCCAGGGTGTCGAGCAGCAGACCGACCGCCTCCGCAGAGTCGTGGGAGGAGCCGGAGTGCCCGCCCATGCCGTCCGGCAGCGCGCTGCCGGCATCGGTGAGCAGCCGCACCGAGAACCCGCGCTCCATCAGGTGCACCGCGGCGGAGGCCGCCCCGGACACGGCCCACTCGAAGGGCGAGTCGGGCCCCGCGCCGTCGAAGGCGCCGCCCCGGGTGTCCAGCAGCACCGTGCAGTGGGCCCGCTGGGGCTGCTCCTCGCGGCGCACCATCAGCTCGCCGTAGCGCGCGGTGGAGCGCCAGTGCACCCGGCGCAGGTCGTCGCCGTGGCGGTAGCCACGCGGGATGATGTCGTCCGCACCGGCCAGGGCCGGGGACCGGCGGCGGCCGTCGCCGTAGCCCGTGGCCTCGCCGCCGAGGCGCACCGGCGGCAGGGGAACGACACGCGGCACCACGGTCAGCGTGTCCGAGGCACTGAAGCCACGGGTCAGCTCGCACATCCCGAAGGGGTCCGACAGCCGCAGCTGCAACGGCCCGAGCGGATAGCGGCCGCGCAGGTCGGACCGGATGCGGTAGGACACCTCGCGGCGCCCGCCCGGCTCCACCCTGTCCAGCACGAAGCGGGGGCGCGGCCCCAGGGCGTACGGCACCCGGTCCTGGAGCATCAGCAGGCCGGTGGGCAGCCGGGAGACGTTGTCGACACGCAGGTGCACCCGGGCCTCGGACCCGGCGTGCACCCGGGACGGTGACAGCCCCCGGCTGCCGGTGACCCGGTGGCGGGTGCCGTGCAGCACGATCACGCACACCAGCGGCAGCGCCGTCAGCAGCAGCCCGACCCGCAGCAGGTCGGACTGGCCCAGGACGTAGGAGCAGGCCGCCGCAGCGATGCCCGCGGCCAGGAAGGAGCGGCCACGGGTGGTCAGCCCGCCGAGGGACACCCACAGCCCGCCCCCGCCGCCGGACGGCGGGCCCGCTTCCCCCGAGGCCATCACAGCCTCCGCGCGCCCGGCTGATGAAGGCCGTGCGGCTGCTGCCGCCACGCCTGCGCGGACGGGTCGGGCACCGGGGTGCGCTGGAGGATCTCGAAGACGACCTGCTCGGCCGTGCGCCGGTTCAGCTGGGCCTGGGCGGTGGGCAGCAGCCGGTGCGCGAGCACCGCCACGGCCAGGGCCTGCACGTCGTCGGGGAGGACGAACTCCCGGCCGGCCATGGCGGCCGCCGCCTTCGCCGCTCGCACCAGGTGCAGCGTCGCTCTCGGGGAGGCGCCGAGTCTGAGGTCGGGGTGGTGCCGGGTCGCGGTGACCAGGTCGACCGCGTACCGCCGGACGGGGTCGGCGACGTGCACCGTGCGGACGGCGTCGACGAGCTTGATGATGTCGTGGGCGTGCGCGACGGGCTGGAGGTCGTCGAGCGGGGGCAGCACGCCGTGGGTGTCCAGCATCCGCAGCTCGGCCTCCGGGCTCGGATAGCCCATCGAGACCCGGGCCATGAAGCGGTCGCGCTGCGCCTCGGGCAGCGGATAGGTGCCCTCCATCTCGACCGGATTCTGCGTGGCCACCACCATGAAGGGGGCCGGCAGCTCATAGGTGTGCCCGTCGACCGTGACCTGCCGCTCCTCCATCGACTCCAGCAGCGCCGACTGGGTCTTGGGGGAGGCGCGGTTGATCTCGTCGCCGATGACGATCTGGGCGAAGATCGCGCCCGGCTTGAACTCGAAGTCCCGCCGCTGCTGGTCGAAGACGCTCACGCCCGTGATGTCGGACGGGAGCAGGTCCGGCGTGAACTGGATGCGCCGGACCGAGCAGTCGATCGACCGGGCGAGCGCCTTGGCGAGCATGGTCTTGCCCACCCCCGGCACATCCTCGATCAGCAGGTGCCCCTCGGCGAGCAGCACGGTCAGCGAGAGCCGTACGACCTCCGGCTTGCCCTCGATCACACCCTCGACCGCCCGGTGCACCCGCTCGGCGGTGGTGGTCAGATCGCTGAGGCTCGCTCGCTCTTCATAGGTCGTCACCCGGCCCTCCTCGGCCCGTCCCGTGGGCCGCGCCCGACCCCGGACCCGGCCCACCCCGACATGCGGTCACCGCGCCCGTGGTGCGGAGGCGGCTTCCATGTAGGCATTCTGGCCGTCCCGGCGGCGATCCGTCACCGCCTGTGGATAACTCAGTGCCGTGGGTCGATCTCCCGTAGCAGACCCGTCGTCACGTCGAAGACGAAGCCCCGCACGTCGTCGGTGTGCGGCAGGAACGGCGAGGTCCGCACGCGCTGCATGGACTGGCGGACGTCCTGGTCCAGGTCCTTGAACGCCTCCACCGCCCACGCGGGCCGCTGGCCGACCTCGGCCTCGATCTCGTGCCGGAAGTCCTCGGTGAGGGTCAGCAGGCCGCAGTTGGTGTGGTGGATCAGCACCACCGAACGGGTGCCGAGGGCGCGCTGGCTGATCGTCAGCGAGCGGATGATGTCGTCGGTGACCACGCCGCCGGCGTTGCGGATGGTGTGGCAGTCGCCGAGCTCCAGGCCGAGCGCGGCGTGCAGGTCGAGGCGGGCGTCCATGCAGGCGACGACCGCGACCTTGAGGACCGGGCGGGCGTCCATCCCGGGGTCCGTGAAGGCGGAGGCGTACTCGGCGTTGGCCTGAACGAGGCGATCGGTGACGGTGCCCGGTTCGTGGGCACGGACACCGGCGGAGCTCCGGGGCGTCGGCTGGGACGCGGATATCGACATGTGAACGACGGTAGTCGGCCAATGGCCCGCAGGCCCGCCCCGCTTTGGTAAAAAGGCCGCTGACATGCCCTTCTGTGAGGTAAGCCACAAGGTCGCCGACCGTGCCGCCATACGGGTGAGAGGGCCGGCCGCCATGATCCACCGGCCTCTTCGCGGCACCCGCGGACCGCTGCCGGGACGCGCTGGCCGGTTGATTGACCAGGGGGACGAGTGGACTAAAGTGGCGCGAAGTGGGAGGCCCGATGCTCCCCTTGGAACCGAATACCCGCAACGGCGCGACGCGAACGTACCTCCCGGCCTCCTCCCGCTCCCCGGTCGTCCGGCGCCACTTCCCCGGTGCCGGATCCGGCCGCTTCCCCTTGGGGCGGGTGGGGACCCGGCGGTACGTACGCCCGTGCCCGGGCCCGCCGAATTCTCAGAAGGGCGCATGAGCAGCAACGCGCGACACGTCCCCGTCATGCTCCAGCGCTGCCTGGACATGCTCGCCCCAGCCCTCACCGAGCCCGGGGCCGTCGTCGTCGACTGCACCCTCGGGGCCGGCGGGCACAGCGAGGCGCTGCTCGCGCGGTTCCCCGAGGTCCGCCTCGTCGCCCTCGACCGCGACCCCACCGCCCTCGCCCTCGCCGGCGAGCGGCTGGCCCCCTACGGCGACCGCGCCACCCTCGTCCGCGCCGTCTACCACGAGCTGCCCGACGTGCTGAAGCGGCTCGGCATCCCGAAGGTCCAGGGCGTCCTCTTCGACCTCGGCGTCTCCTCCATGCAGCTCGACGAGGCCGACCGCGGCTTCGCCTACGCGCAGGACGCGCCGCTGGACATGCGCATGGACCAGACGACGGGCATCAGCGCCGCCGAGGTCCTCAACACCTACGCGCCCGGTGAACTGGTGCGCATCCTGCGCGCGTACGGCGAGGAGAAGCAGGCCAAGCGGATCGTCTCGGCCGTCGTCCGGGAGCGCGAGAAGGAGCCGTTCAGCAACAGCGCCCGGCTCGTCGAGCTGATCCGCGACGCGCTGCCGCAGGCCGCCAAGCGCACCGGAGGCAACCCCGCCAAGCGCACCTTCCAGGCCCTGCGGATCGAGGTCAACGCCGAGCTGGCCAGCGTCGAGGAGGCCATCCCGGCCGCCGTCGCGGCCCTCGCGGTCGGCGGGCGCGTCGCCGTGCTGTCCTACCAGTCGCTGGAGGACCGGATCGTGAAGCAGGTCTTCGCGGCCGGCGCCGCCACCACCGCGCCCCCCGGGCTGCCCGTGGTGCCCGAGCGCTACCAGCCCCGCCTGAAGCTGCTCACCCGCGGCGCGGAACTGCCGACGGAGGAGGAGATCGCCGAGAACCGGCGCGCCGCCCCCGCCCGGCTGCGGGGCGCCGAACGCATCAGGGAGGACGCCCCGTGACGCCCGCCGCCCGCGGCCGGGGCACCCGGCTCGGCCGGCTGCGGGCAGTGGGCCCGGCCGGGGCGAAACGCACCCCGTTCGTCTTCCTCGTGGTGGTGCTGCTCGGCTCCGGGCTCATCTCGCTCCTGGTGCTCAACTCCGCGCTCAATCAGGGCTCCTTCGAGCTCACCAAGCTCCAGCGCAAGACCACCGAGCTCACCGACGAGCAGCAGGCGCTCCAGCAGGAGGTCGACCGGCTCGCCGCCCCCGACGCCCTGGAGCGCCGCGCCCGGAAGCTCGGAATGATCCCCGGCGGCACGCCCGCCTTCCTCGGCCCGGACGGCACCGTCCGCGGCTCGCCCGCCCCGGCCGGCCAGGAGGACCCCGCGAACCTCACCACCCAGCTGGCCCCCGGGCCCCGCCCCGCGCCCGCTCCCGCACCGGTCGCGGCCCCCGGCCCGAAGCCCGCCCCTGCCGCCGCCCCGGCCCCCGGGCCGGGCACGCCGCCGCACGCTCCGGACCTCCTCGGCGCCGGGCCCCTGCCCGCGCCCCCCGCCCCCACGGCAGAGAAGACCGCTCCGACCACCGGCAGGTGACGCTGTGCCGCTTACCCCCGGGGGCCTGCCCCCGCGCATCCCGCAGCCGGCGCGGGCCCGAGCCGTGGCCGGTGCGTCATGACCGCCCCCAAGAACCCCAGACCGCCCCGGCAGTCCGGTGCCGCCCGCCGGGGCGTGCCCGGCCCCGCGCGCCCCGCCGCCCGGCCGCCGCGCCCCCGCGCCGGTGCGCAGTCGCTGCGGCTCGGCAGCCCGCGCCCCCGGCTGCGGCTGGTCGGCTTCGGACTCACGTTCGTCCTGCTCGCCTTCACCGTGCGGCTCCTCCAGGTGCAGGCCGTAGACGCGAGCGCGTACGCGGCCCGCGCCAACGTCAATCGCTACATCCCCGTCACCTTGGCCGCCGAGCGCGGTGCCATCACCGACCGCACCGGGGTGGACCTGGCCACCACCGTCGACGCGTACGACATCACGGCCGCGCCCGACCTGCTGACCCCCGAGCGGATCAAGGCCGACGGCGCCGCCCGGAAGGCCGCGGGACTGCTCGCCCCGGTTCTCGACGAGCGCCCCGCGGTCCTGGAGCAGAAGCTCACCGCCAACCCCCGCTCGAAGTACGTCGTCCTCGCCCGCCAGCAGAGCCCCCAGGTCTGGAACCGGATCAAGGAGCTGAAGAAGACCTCCGCGCAGCAGGCGGCGAAGAAGAAGGGCGCCGACGTCCTCGCGGGCATCAACCGCGAGCCCCACAGCAAGCGCGTCTATCCCAACGGCCCCCTCGCCGCCGGGATACTGGGCTTCGTCAACGCCGGGGGCCGGGGCGGCGGCGGCATCGAGGCGCAGCTCGACAAGGAGCTCGCCGGCCGGGACGGCAAGCTCGTCTACGCCCAGTCCGGCGGCCGCCAGGTGCCCACCGGCGACGTCAAGGAACAGCCCGCCGTGCCCGGCTCCGACATCGAGCTGACCATCGACCGGGACATCCAGTGGGCGGCGCAGAACGCCATCGCCCAGCAGGTGCAGGAGTCGCAGGCGGACCGCGGCTACGTCGTCGTCCAGGACACCCGCACCGGCGAGATCCTGGCGATGGCCAACGCCCCCGGCTACGACCCCAACGACCTCACCCACGCCGACCGCGCCGCCCTCGGCAACGCCGCCCTCCAAGACGCCTACGAACCGGGCAGCGTCAGCAAGGTGATGACCATGGCGGCCGTCCTGGAGGAGGGCAAGGCCACCCCGGACACCCGTGTGGAGGTGCCCAACCGGCTGCTGCGCGCCGACCGGTCCTTCGCCGACGACATCGACCACGCCACCTGGCACCTCACGCTCAACGGCGTGCTCGCCAAGTCCAGCAACATCGGCACGATCCTCGCCTCCGAGCGGCTCGGCACCACCCAGGCGCAGGCCAACGAGGTGCTCGACTCCTACCTGCGGAAGTTCGGCATCGGGGCGCCCACCGGCCTCGGCTTCCCCGGCGAGACCCCGGGCATCCTGGCGAAGCCGGGCAAGTGGAGCGATTCCCAGCAGTACACGATCCCGTTCGGCCAGGGCCTGTCCCTGAACGCCGTCCAGGCCGCCTCCGTCTACTCCACGATCGCGGGCGGCGGCCAGCGCGTGCAGCCCACCCTCGTCCGCGGCACCAAGGGCCCCGACGGCCGCTTCACCCCCGCCCCGGCACCGGACCGGACCCGCGTCGTCAGCGAGAAGACCGCCCGGGAGCTGACCACCATGCTGGAGTCCGTCGTCGACGACCGGGAGGGCACCGGAACCAAGGCGAAGATCCCCGGCTACCGCGTCGCGGGCAAGACCGGCACCTCCAACCGGGTGGATCCGCAGACCGGCCGCTACCACGGCTACACCGCGTCCTTCGCCGGCTTCGCCCCCGCCGACCAGCCCCGGATCACCGTCTACTGCGCCATCCAGAACCCCACCAAGGGCAGTTACTTCGGCGGCCAGATCTGCGGTCCCGTCTACAAGCAGGTGATGGAGTTCGCGCTCAAGACCCTCCAGGTACCGCCCTCCGGCACCGAGCCCCCGCGGCTGCCGGTGAGCTACGACGGCCAGTGACCCGGAGCCCGGCGTGACGACGATCACTACCGATCACGGGAACCGCGGCGCGGTACGCCCCTCACTTCGCGACGGGGCGGGTGCGCCCGGTACGCTCACCGCCGTGCCCCACGCTGATCAGTCCCACACCAGCCCCAAGGACGCCCCCGCCGTACAGCCCGTACAGCCGGGAGCGCCCCGCCCGACCCAGGTCCGCCCCGTGCCCCTCGCGGAGCTGGCCGGTCAGCTGGGCATCCCCGCTCCCGAGGCCCCCGGCGCGGCCGTCACCGGCATCACCCACGACTCGCGGGCCGTGCGCCAGGGCGACGTCTACGCCGCCCTGCCCGGCGCCCGCTTCCACGGCGCGGACTTCGCCGCCCAGGCCGCCGGCCTCGGCGCGGCGGCCGTGCTGACCGACCCGGCGGGCGCCGAGCGCGCCGCCGCCACCGGCCTGCCCGTCCTCACCGTGGACGACCCGCGCGGCCGGATGGGTGAGCTCGCGGCGACGATCTACGGACAGCCGGGCCACGATCTGCTCCAGATCGGCATCACCGGCACCTCCGGCAAGACCACCACCGCGTACCTCATCGAAGGCGGCCTCAAGGCCCTCGGCGGCCTCACCGGCCTCATCGGCACGGTGGAGTCCCGCATCGGTGACGAGCGCATCAAGTCCGAGCGCACCACGCCCGAGGCCACCGACCTCCAGGCGCTCTTCGCGGTGATGCGCGAGCGCGGCGTCCGCTCGGTCGCCATGGAGGTGTCCAGCCACGCCCTGGTGCTCGGCCGGGTCGACGGCTGCGTCTTCGACGTCGCGGTCTTCAACAACCTCAGCCCGGAGCACATGGAGTTCCACTCCGGCATGGAGGACTACTTCCAGGCCAAGGCGGAGCTCTTCACCAAGGCCCGCAGCCGCGCCGGCGTCGTCAACCTCGACGACGAGTACGGCCGCCGCCTCGCCGAGGGCGCCTCCGAGGTGCCCGTGGTCACCTTCTCCGCCGAGGGGCACCCCGACGCGGACTGGCGCGCCGCCGACGTCGAGATCGGCCCCTTCGACTCGGTCTTCACCGTCCTCGGACCGAACGGCGAGTCCGTACGGGCCCGGTCCCCGCTGGCCGGCCCGTTCAACGTCGCCAACGCCCTCGCCGCCGTCACCGCGCTCGTCGCCGCCGGGGTCGACCCGCAGGCCGCCGCCGACGGCGTCGCCGCCGTGCCCGGCGTCCCCGGCCGCCTGGAGCGCGTCGACGCGGGCCAGCCGTATCTGGCCGTCGTCGACTACGCGCACAAGACGGACGCCGTCGAATCGGTTCTCCGCGCCCTGCGCAAGGTCGGCACCGGCCGGATCCACGCCGTGCTCGGCTGCGGCGGCGACCGCGACACCACCAAGCGCGCCCCCATGGGCGCCGCGCTGGCCCGGCTCGCCGACACCGCCGTGCTGACCTCGGACAACCCCCGCTCCGAGGATCCCCTCGCGATCCTCGCCACCATGCTCGCGGGCGCCGCCGAGGTGCCCGCCCACGAGCGCGGCACGGTCCTCCTCGCGGAGGAGCGCGCCGACGCCATCGCCGCCGCGGTCGCCCGCGCCGAACCCGGCGACACCGTCCTCGTCCTGGGCAAGGGCCACGAACAGGGCCAGGACATCGCCGGAGTCGTCCGGCCCTTCGACGACCGCCTGGTGCTGCGCGAGGCCATCGAGCGCCGCGACGCGGCCCCCACGCACCGGAACGACCAGGGATGACAGACCGCCATGCGCGCACAAACCTCCCCCCGGCAGCACTCCCGAACGGACGGAGGTAATTCCCAGTGATCGCTCTGTCCCTCGCCGAGATCGCCGCCATTGTCGGCGGGCAGCAGCACGACATACCGGACCCGGGCCGCACGGCCGACGGCCCGGTCGTGATCGACTCCCGTGAGGTACGCCCCGGCAGTCTCTTCGCCGCCCTGCCCGGCGACAACGTCGACGGCCACGACTTCGCCGAGCGCGCGGTCGCCGCGGGCGCCGTGGCCGTCCTGGCCGCCCGCCCCGTCGGCGTCCCCGCCATCGTCGTCGACGACGTGGTGGCCGCCCTGGGCACGCTCGCGCGCGCCGTCGTGGAGCGGCTCGACGCCACCGTCGTCGCCCTCACCGGCTCCGCGGGCAAGACCAGCACCAAGGACCTCATCGCGCAGCTCCTGGAGCGCCTCGGCCCCACCGTCGGCCCGCCCGGCAACTTCAACAACGAGATCGGCCTGCCCCTCACCGCGCTGCGCGCGGACGAGGACACCCGCCACCTCGTCCTGGAGATGGGCGCCCGCGGCATCGGCCACATCCGCTACCTCGCCGAGCTCACCCCGCCGCGCATCGGTCTCGTCCTCAACGTCGGCACCGCCCACATCGGCGAGTTCGGCGGCCGGGAGCAGATCGCCCAGGCCAAGGGCGAGCTGGTCGAGGTGCTGCCGCCGGCCGCGGAGGGCGGCGTCGCCGTGCTCAACGCCGACGACCCGCTGGTCCGCGCCATGAGCAGCCGCACCAAGGCCCGCGTCGTCCTCTTCGGCGAGGCCGCCGACGCGGACATCCGCGCCGAGGACGTCCGTCTCACCGCGACCGGACAGCCCGCCTTCACGCTTCACACACCCACCGGGTGCGGGGACGTGACCATGCGGCTGTACGGTGAGCACCACGTGTCGAACGCGCTCGCCGCCGCCGCCGTCGCCCATGAGCTGGGCATGCCCGCGCACCGGATCGCCACCGCGCTTTCCGAGGCCGGCCAGCTCTCCCGCTGGCGGATGGAGGTCACCGAGCGTGCGGACGGCGTGACGATCGTCAACGACGCCTACAACGCGAACCCCGAATCCATGCGAGCCGCGCTGCGCGCGCTGGCCGCCATGGGACAGGCCGCCACGGCGAAGGGGGGCCGCACGTGGGCCGTGCTCGGTCAGATGGCCGAGCTCGGTGACGACGCGCTCGCCGAGCACGACGCGGTCGGACGGCTCGCCGTCCGGCTCAACGTCAGCAAGCTCGTCGCAGTCGGGGGCAGGGAAGCGGCCTGGCTGCAGCTGGGCGCCTATAACGAGGGTTCGTGGGGTGAGGAGTCGGTGCACGTGTCCGACGCGCAGGCGGCGGTCGACCTGTTGCGCAGCGAGCTGCGACCGGGTGACGTCGTGCTGTTGAAGGCGTCCAGGTCGGCGGGGCTGGAGCGGGTCGCCGCGGCGCTGCTCGCCGGCGAGGGCGAGGGTGCCCGCTGATGAACCAGATCCTCTTCGCGGGTGTCATCGGTCTCTTCCTGACCCTGGTCGGCACCCCGCTGCTGATCAAGTTCCTGGCGCGCAAGGGCTACGGCCAGTTCATCCGTGACGACGGCCCGCGCGGCCACGCCGGGAAGAAGGGCACGCCCACCATGGGTGGCATCGCCTTCATCCTGGCCACGCTCATCGCGTACGCCGTCACCAAGGTCATCACCAGCAAGGAGCCGACGACGTCGGGTCTGCTGGTGCTGTTCCTGACGGCGGGCATGGGCCTCGTCGGTTTCCTCGACGACTACATCAAGATCGTCAAGCAGCGGAGCCTGGGTCTGCGCGCCAAGGCGAAGATGGCCGGCCAGCTGATCGTCGGCATCGCCTTCGCCGTGCTGGCGCTCCAGTTCGCGGACACCCGCGGCCAGACCCCGGCCTCCACCCGGCTCTCCTTCACCCAGGACTTCGGCTGGTCCATCGGCCCGGTCATCTTCGTGGTGTGGGCGCTGTTCATGATCCTCGCGATGTCGAACGGCGTGAACCTCACCGACGGCCTCGACGGCCTCGCCACCGGCGCCTCCGTGATGGTCTTCGGCGCGTACGTCTTCATCGGCACCTGGCAGCACGGCCAGTGGTGCGGCAACTCGGTGACCGCCGACGCGGCCTGTTACGAGGTGCGCGACCCGCTCGACCTGGCCGTCGTCGCCTCGGCCCTGATGGGCTCCTGCTTCGGCTTCCTGTGGTGGAACACCTCACCGGCCAAGATCTTCATGGGTGACACCGGCTCGCTCGCCCTCGGCGGCGCGCTCGCCGGCCTCGCGATCTGCTCCCGCACCGAGCTGCTGCTGGCCCTCCTGGGCGGCCTGTTCGTCCTCATCACCATGTCCGTCGTGATCCAGGTCGGCTCCTTCCGCATGACCGGGAAGCGCGTCTTCCGCATGGCCCCGCTCCAGCACCACTTCGAACTCAAGGGGTGGAGCGAAGTCCTTGTGGTGGTCAGGTTCTGGATCATCCAGGGCCTGTGCGTCGCCGTCGGACTCGGAATCTTCTACGCCGGATGGTTGGCCATCAAGTGACCCCCGCCCCGAACAGCACCGCCTGGACCGGCGAGCACATCACCGTCGCCGGCCTCGGCGTGAGCGGCGTCAGCGCCGCCCGCGCCCTGGCCGGCCTCGGCGCCCGGGTGACCGTCGTGGACGGCGGCGACAGCGAGGCGCTGCGCGAGCGCGCCGCCGAGCTGGAGGGGCAGGGCATCACCGTCCGCCTCGCGGACGCCACCACCCTGCCCGAGGGCACCGGACTGGTCGTCACCTCGCCCGGCTGGAAGCCCGACAGCCCGCTCTTCGCGGCCGCGGCCGCGGCGGGCGTCGACGTGGTCGGCGACGTCGAGATCGCCTGGCGGCTGCGCGGCGAGGACGCCGCGCCGTGGCTCGCGGTCACCGGCACCAACGGCAAGACCACGACCGTCCAGATGCTGGCCTCCATCCTGGAGGCCGCCGGCCTGCGCACCGCGGCCGTGGGCAACATCGGCACGCCGATCATCGACGTGGTGCTCGCCCAGGGGGACGAGGGGGCCGAGCCCTACGACGTCCTCGCCGTCGAGCTCTCCAGCTACCAGCTGCACTGGGCACCCTCGGTGCGCGCCCACTCCGCGGCCGTACTCAACCTCGCGCCCGACCACCTCGACTGGCACGGCTCCATGCAGGCGTACGCCGCCGACAAGGGCCGCGTCTACGAGGGCAACCAGGTCGCCTGCGTCTACAACGTGGCCGACCCCCGCACCGAGCAGCTGGTGGTCGAGGCGGATGTCGAGGAGGGCTGCCGCGCCATCGGCTTCACCCTCGGCCCGCCCGGCCTGTCCATGCTCGGCGTCGTCGACGGCATCCTCGTCGACCGGGCCTTCGTCGCGGACCGGCAGAAGAACGCCCAGGAGCTCGCCGAGGTCTCCGACATCAAGCCGGCGGCCCCGCACAACATCGCCAACGCCCTCGCGGCCGCCGCCCTCGCCCGCGCCTTCGGCGTCGAGCCCGCTGCCGTACGGGACGGGCTGCGCGCCTTCCGTCCGGACGCCCACCGCATCGCCCACGTCGCCGACGTCGACGGCGTCGCCTACGTGGACGACTCCAAGGCCACCAACACCCACGCCGCCCAGGCGTCCCTGGCGGCCTACGACTCGATCGTGTGGATCGCGGGCGGTCTCGCCAAGGGCGCCACCTTCGACGACCTCGTCGCCGGGTCCGCCGAGCGGCTGCGCGGCGTCGTCCTCATCGGCGCCGACCGGGCCCTGATCGCGCAAGCGCTGGCGCGACACGCCCCGGATGTGCCGGTGGTCGACCTCGACCGGACCGACACTGGGGCGATGGCCGCGGCGGTCCAGGAGGCCGCGCGGCTCGCCGGCCCGGGGGACACCGTACTCATGGCCCCGGCCTGCGCCTCGATGGATATGTTCGTCAACTACAACAAGCGCGGCGAGGCATTCGCCGAGGCGGTCCGGGCCCTGTCGGGCCCGGAGCCGGACCGCGGCACGGAGCAGTAGCCGCACGGTCCCCACGGCCCGGCACCGGCCCCGGGCCGGTCCGGGCCCCGGCGGCGTGACCGGGCGGCGCCGGAGACCAGCGAAGGGGACACCCGGATGCACGCGGACGACATCGCGAGGCCGCCCGGCGCCTGGACGGCCCTGCGCGGCCCCGTCGCGCGCTCCCGCACCGCGGGGACGGCCCGCCCGCGCCCCGCTGCGGGCCGTGGGCGCACGGGCGGCCCCCGCGGGCCCCGGCCGCCCCGCGGCACCCTGCTGGGCGGTCTGCGGACCCTCCACGGCCGCGCGAAGCGGGCCTGGGACCGCCCCCTGACGGCGTATTACCTCGTCCTCGGCGGCTCCCTGCTGATCATCGTCCTCGGCCTGGTGATGGTCTATTCCGCATCCCAGATCAAGGCGCTGCAGAACGGCCTGCCCCCCAGCTTCTTCTTCCGCAAGCAGCTGCTTGCCGCCGCCATCGGCGCCGTGCTGCTGCTCGCGGCCGCGCGGATGCCCGTGAAGCTGCTGCGGGCCTTCGCCTACCCCGCGCTCGCCGGCTCGCTCTTCCTGCTCTGCCTGGTCCAGGTGCCCGGCATCGGCGAGACCATCAACGGCAACACCAACTGGATCGCCCTGGGGGGTCCCTTCCAGATACAGCCCAGTGAGTTCGCCAAGCTGGCGCTGGTGCTGTGGGGCGCCGACCTGCTCGCCCGCAAACAGGCCAAGAAGCTGCTCACCCAGTGGAAGCACCTGCTCGTGCCCCTGGTGCCCGTCACCTTCGTGCTGCTCGGGCTCATCATGCTGGGCGGTGACATGGGGACCACCGTCGTCCTCACCGCGGTGCTGCTGGGGCTGCTGTGGATCGCGGGCGCCCCCACCCGGCTCTTCTCCGGGGTGTTCGTCGTCACCGCCCTGCTCGCGGTGCTGTTCATCAAGACCAGCGCCAACCGGATGTCCCGCCTCGCCTGCATCGGCGCCACCGACCCCGGCACCAACGACCAGTGCTGGCAGGCCGTGCACGGAATCTACGCGCTGGCCAACGGCGGCTGGTTCGGTGCGGGCCTCGGTGCGAGTGTGGAGAAATGGGGCGAACTACCGGAACCCCACACCGACTTCATCTTCGCCATCACCGGCGAGGAGCTCGGTCTGGCGGGGACGCTGTCCGTGCTCGCCCTCTTCGCGGCTCTAGGCTATGCGGGTATCCGCGTGGCCGGACGCACGGAGGACCCCTTCGTGAGGTACGCCGCGGGAGGTGTGACCACCTGGATCATGGCTCAGGCCGTGGTCAACATCGGTGCGGTGCTCGGCCTGCTGCCGATCGCCGGTGTCCCCCTGCCGCTGTTCTCCTACGGAGGGTCCGCCCTGCTGCCGACCATGTTCGCCATCGGACTGCTGATCGCCTTCGCGCGCGACGAACCCGGTGCGCGGGCGGCACTGGCCATGCGGCAGCCTGGGGTGAGATGGAAGACGATGAGACGGCGCGTCAAGAAGCGACCGTCCGGAGAGCGGTGAATTTCGGTGCATGTCGTACTCGCCGGCGGGGGGACCGCCGGCCACATCGAGCCCGCGCTCGCCCTCGCGGACGCCCTGCGCAGGCAGGACCCGACCGTGGGGATCACGGCGCTCGGCACGGAGCGGGGCCTGGAGACCCGGCTCGTGCCCGAGCGGGGCTATGAGCTGGGCCTGATCCCCGCCGTACCCCTGCCGCGCAAGCCCACACCCGAGCTGATCACCGTCCCCGGGCGGCTGCGCGGCACGATCAAGGCCGCCGAGCAGATCCTGGAGCGGACCAAGGCGGACTGCGTGGTCGGCTTCGGCGGCTACGTGGCGCTGCCCGGCTACCTGGCCGCCAAGCGGCTCGGCGTGCCGATCATCGTGCACGAGGCCAACGCGCGCCCCGGCCTGGCCAACAAGATCGGCTCACGCTACGCCGCCGGGGTCGCGGTCTCCACGCCGGACAGCAAGCTGCGCAACGCCCGCTACGTGGGCATCCCGCTGCGCCGCACCATCGCCACCCTCGACCGCGGCGCGGCCCGGCCGGAGGCGCGGGCGTACTTCGGGCTCGACCCCAACCTGCCCACGCTGCTGGTCTCCGGCGGTTCGCAGGGCGCCCGCAGGCTGAACGAGGTCGTCCAGGCCGTCGCCCCGGCGCTCCAGCGCTCCGGCATCCAGATCCTGCACGCGGTCGGCCCGAAGAACGACGTGCCGCGCGCGGACAACATGCCCGGTATGCCGCCTTACATCCCGGTACCGTACGTGGACCGGATGGATCTCGCGTACGCCGCGGCCGACATGATGCTCTGCCGCGCGGGTGCGATGACCGTCGCCGAGCTGTCCGCCGTCGGGCTGCCGGCCGCCTACGTCCCGCTGCCCATCGGCAACGGCGAACAGCGGCTCAACGCCCAGCCGGTGGTCAAGGCGGGCGGCGGCCTGCTGGTCGACGACGCCGAGCTGAGCCCCGAATGGGTGCAGAGCCAGGTGCTCCCGGTGCTCGCCGACCCGCACCGGCTGTACGCGATGTCCCGCGCCGCCTCCGAGTTCGGGCGGCGCGACGCCGACGAGCTGCTCGTCGGCATGGTCTACGAGGCGATTGCCGCACGCAGAGCGGGCTGAGGCCCGCGGGAGCAGGAGGCTAGGGGAGCGTGGCCGGACCGACGACCGCTCAGCGCGGTGGCTCGAAGAGCAAGAACGCGAAGAGCGGGAGGCCGGTGCGGTCCGGCCCCTCCCGGCCCGCCGCCAAGCGCCCCCCGCGCCGCCGCAGGATCCTCTTCTGGGTGGTCGCGGCCACGCTCGTCGTGTCCGCCGCCGCCTGGGCGCTCTACGGCTCCAGCTGGCTGCGCGCGTCGCGGGTGGACGTCGGCGGCGCGCGCGTGCTGACCCCCGAGGAGGTGCGCGCGGCGGCCGAGGTCCCGCTCGGCGAACCCCTGATCTCCGTGGACACCGACGCGATCGCCGACCGGCTGCGCGAGGCGCTGCCGAGGATCGACACCGTCACCGTCGAACGGTCCTGGCCGCACACGATCGGCCTGAAAGTGGTCGAGCGGCAACCCAGGGCGATCGTCGAAAAGGGCGGAAAGTACATCGAGATCGACGGTACGGGCGTGCGCTTCGCCACAGTCGATCACGCACCCCAGGGTGTCCCGCGGCTGTCCCTGGAGGCCGCGGACTCGCCGAGCCTGCGGCGGTTCGGCACCGGCCGCCTGGAGCGCGAGGGCGTGCGCGTGGCCGAGTCGCTGCCCGCCGCCGTGCGCGCGGACACCCGCGTCGTCCACGTACGCTCGTACGACTCCATCACCCTCGATCTGACGGGCGGTCGGACGGTGGTCTGGGGGAGCGGCGAGCGGGGCGACGCGAAAGCCCGTACGCTCACGGCATTGCTGAAGGCGGCGCGGGGTGCCGACCACTTCGATGTGAGCGCCCCCAGCGCTCCGGCGGCATCGGGGAGTTGATGGGCCGAAGGGTCGGCCAGCACCCTGACTGGCTACGGCTATGGGTGATCACATAGGGTGAAAAGAAAAACGGGAGGTTCGGCGTGTTCGTTGAACACGCGCCACTTGTCGACTTAGTGTCCTGTTCGGAGAACCCCAGCGAACAGCGGCACCGGTAACCCTAAACTTCACGTTGAGGGTTCGGGTCGGCATTGAGAACCGTCCCCCAGGCATACGTAACTCGAGGCGAGAGGCCTTCGACGTGGCAGCACCGCAGAACTACCTCGCAGTCATCAAGGTCGTCGGAATCGGCGGCGGTGGCGTGAACGCCATCAACCGGATGATCGAGGTCGGTCTCAAGGGCGTCGAGTTCATCGCGATCAATACCGATGCGCAGGCCCTGCTGATGAGCGACGCCGACGTCAAGCTCGACGTCGGCCGGGAGCTCACCCGCGGCCTCGGCGCCGGCGCCAACCCCGATGTCGGCCGCAAGGCGGCCGAGGACCACCGCGAGGAGATCGAGGAGGTCCTCAAGGGGGCCGACATGGTCTTCGTGACCGCGGGCGAGGGCGGCGGCACCGGCACCGGTGGCGCCCCCGTCGTCGCCAACATCGCCCGCTCGCTGGGCGCCCTGACGATCGGTGTGGTCACCCGGCCGTTCACCTTCGAGGGCCGCCGCCGCGCGAACCAGGCGGAGGACGGCATCGCGGGTCTGCGCGACGAGGTCGACACCCTCATCGTGATCCCCAATGACCGGCTCCTGTCCATCTCGGACCGTCAGGTGAGCGTGCTCGACGCGTTCAAGTCGGCGGACCAGGTGCTGCTGTCGGGCGTCCAGGGCATCACCGACCTCATCACCACCCCCGGCCTGATCAACCTCGACTTCGCGGACGTCAAGTCCGTGATGTCCGAGGCCGGATCGGCGCTCATGGGCATCGGCTCGGCCCGCGGCGACGACCGCGCCGTGGCCGCCGCGGAGATGGCGATCTCCTCGCCGCTCCTGGAGGCGTCCATCGACGGCGCCCGCGGTGTGCTGCTCTCCATCTCCGGCGGCTCCGACCTCGGTCTCTTCGAGATCAACGAGGCGGCGCAGCTGGTCAGCGAGGCGGCCCACCCCGAGGCCAACATCATCTTCGGCGCGGTCATCGACGACGCCCTCGGCGACGAGGTCCGGGTCACGGTCATCGCCGCCGGCTTCGACGGCGGGCAGCCGCCGGCCAAGGGCAGCCGCGACAAGGTGCTCGGCTCCTCCTACGGCAACGGCCGCGAGGAGAGCGGCGCGTCGGCCGGGGCTCCGCGCCAGAGCGCCCCGGCCGAGCCGGTCCGCTCCTCCTTCGGCGGTCTCGGCAACGTGACGCCGCGCACCGAGGAGCCCCCGGCCACCGACCCGTCGCCGGTCGGCGAGGTGCCCCCGCCGCCGGTCTCCTCCCCGCAGGTCCCGCCGGCCCGGCCGTACCAGGACTCGACCGCCGAGGAACTCGACGTCCCGGACTTCCTCAAGTAGGACCCCGCGAGTGAGCGGCCCAAAGTGATAGGGCATCAGCACGCAGTGACATCCGAACAGCACGCGAGCGGCGCGCACTTCGCCTTCACCGACAGGTGGGGCGGGGTGAGCGCCGCTCCGTATGACGAGCTCAACCTGGGCGGCGCGGTCGGTGACGACCCCGCCGCCGTGCGCACCAACCGGGAGCGGGCGGCCAAGTCGCTCGGCCTGGACCCGGCGGCGGTCGTCTGGATGAACCAGGTGCACGGCCGGGACGTGGCCGTGGTCGACGGGCCGTGGGACACCAGCGGCACCGCGGAGATCCCCGCCGTCGACGCGGTGGTGACGGCCCGTCGGGGTCTCGCCCTCGCGGTGCTGACCGCGGACTGCACCCCGGTGCTGCTGGCCGACCCGGTCGCCGGGGTCGCGGGCGCGGCCCACGCCGGCCGCCCGGGGCTGGTCGCCGGGGTCGTCCCCGCCACCGTCGAGGCGATGGTCGGGCTCGGCGCCGACCCCGCCCGGATCATCGCCCACACCGGCCCCTCGGTCTGCGGCTTCTGCTACGAGGTGCCCGAGGCCATGCGCGCCGAGGTCGCCGCGGCCGTGCCCGAGGCCTGGGCCACCACCCGCAAGGGCACTCCGGCGGTGGACGTCGCCGCAGGGGTTTGTGCCCAGTTGCACCGAGCCGGCGTGAATGTCAGCGGACAATCTCACATTTGCACGCTGGAGTCGGCAGACCACTTCTCGTACCGGCGCGAGCACACCACGGGGCGGCTCGCGAGCTATGTCTGGTTGGACGCAGAGCTGTGACGGACCGCAAGACGGAACTGGCCGCGAACCTGGCGCGCGTGGAGGAACGTATCTCCGCGGCGTGCGCCGCGGCCGGGCGCGAGCGCGAAGAGGTGACCCTCGTCGTGGTCACCAAGACCTACCCCGCGAGTGATGTGCGCCTCCTCGCGGAGCTGGGGGTCCGGCACGTCGCGGAGAACCGCGACCAGGACGCCGCCCCCAAGGCCGCCGAGTGCGCGGATCTGCCACTGACCTGGCACTTCGTCGGACAATTGCAGACGAACAAGGTCCGTTCGGTGGTGAGTTATGCCGATGTGGTGCACTCCGTCGACCGAATCAGACTGGTCACCGCCCTCTCCGCGGCCGCCGTCCGCGCCGGGCGCGAGCTGGACTGCCTGATCCAGGTGGCCCTTGACGCGGAGTCGGGAGAGCGCGGGGAGCGTGGCGGTGTCGCACCCGACGGGGTCGCCGAACTCGCCCACGCGATGGCGGCGGCCGAAGGGCTGCGCCCCGCCGGTCTGATGACGGTCGCTCCGCTCGCCGGCCCTTACGCGGGACGGCCCCGGGCGGCATTCGACCGGCTGATGGAAATCTCAACGGGCCTGCGCGCGGCCCATCCTGCTGCGAACATGGTGTCAGCAGGGATGAGCGCGGACCTGGATGACGCCGTGGCAGCCGGGGCGACACATGTACGTGTCGGATCGGCGGTACTCGGAGTCCGACCCGGGCTCGGGTAACGTCGCCAAGAAGTCGGACCACAGCAGAAAATATGGTCAATCCCACCAAAAGGCGGGCAGACCAAGTGGATCCAAGGCGCCGTTGACGGAGCCGATCCACCACAGAGCGGAGGACGCAGAGAATGGCCGGCGCGATGCGCAAGATGGCGGTCTACCTCGGCCTCGTGGAGGACGATGGGTACGACGGCCCGGGGTTCGACCCCGATGACGAGTTCGAGCCCGAGCCGGAGCCCGACCGACGCAGGCAGCAGCATCAGTCCCAACAGACGCAATCGGACGAACCGGTTCGAGTCGCCCAGCCGCCGGCCCAGCGTGAACCCGCTCCGCTCGTAGCGGAAACGGGACGACCCGCCCGAATCGCCCCCGTGGCGTCCATCACACCCGAACGCCACTCTCTGGAGAAGAACGCACCGGTGATCATGCCCAAGGTTGTGTCCGAGCGGGAGCCCTACCGCATCACGACGTTGCACCCGCGGACCTACAACGAGGCCCGTACCATCGGGGAACACTTCCGCGAGGGCACCCCGGTGATCATGAATCTCACGGAGATGGACGACACGGACGCGAAGCGACTTGTCGACTTCGCCGCCGGTCTGGTCTTCGGACTCCACGGCAGCATCGAGCGGGTGACGCAGAAGGTGTTCCTGCTGTCTCCTGCTAACGTCGATGTCACGGCGGAGGACAAGGCCCGCATCGCAGAGGGTGGGTTCTTCAATCAGAGCTGAGACGCAAAACCGGTCATTGCCGGATGAATGACGGCCCGACAGGCCGGGTACGAAGGGGAGAGGGAAGCGCGGGATGAGCATCGCACTACAGGTGATCTACATCGCGTTGTACTGCTTCCTGTTCGTACTCATCTTCCGGCTGGTGATGGATTACGTCTTCCAGTTCGCACGCTCATGGCAACCCGGTAAGGCGATGGTGGTCGTCCTTGAGGCCACCTACACTGTCACCGATCCGCCACTCAAGCTTCTGCGGCGGGTCATCCCGCCGCTGCGTCTCGGGGGCGTGGCGCTCGACCTGTCCTTCTTCGTACTGATGATCATCGTCTACATCCTGATCACCGTCGTGAGCCGGCTGTGAACGCGGCTGTGAACGATACGGTCTTGCCGATTGCCGACGACTACGTTGAGGTGAAGAAGAGATGCCGTTGACCCCCGAGGACGTGCGGAACAAGCAGTTCACGACCGTCCGTCTCCGAGAAGGCTACGACGAGGACGAGGTCGATGCCTTTCTGGACGAGGTCGAGGCCGAACTGACCCGACTGCTCCGGGAGAACGAGGACCTGCGCGCCAAGCTGGCCGCCGCCACGCGTGCCGCCGCGCAGAACCAGCAGCAAGGAATGCGCAAGCCGGAGCAGCAGGACCAACGACCCGGCGCGCCGGTGCCCGCTGCCATATCCGGACCGCAGCCGGTGCCGCAGCAACAGCAGATGGGCGGCCCGCCGCAGCTGCCGGGCGGTGCCCCGCAGCTTCCGGCAGGCCCCGGCGGTCACGGCCACGGTCCCCAGGGCCCGCACGGTCCCGGCCCGATGGGACAGAACGGTCCGATGGGTGGCCCGATGGGCGGCCCCATGGGACAGAACGGCCCGATGGGTCAGAACGGCATGGGCCAGAACGGCCCCATGGGGCAGAACCCCATGGGTCAGAACGGTCCGATGGGCGGCCCCGGCCCCCAGCTGCCCCAGCCGGGTCAGGGACCGGGCGGTGACAGCGCCGCGCGTGTGCTGTCGCTCGCTCAGCAGACCGCCGACCAGGCGATCGCGGAGGCCCGTTCCGAGGCCAACAAGATCGTCGGCGAGGCGCGCAGCCGGGCCGAGGGTCTGGAGCGGGACGCCCGCGCCAAGGCCGACGCCCTGGAGCGGGACGCGCAGGAGAAGCACCGTGTCGCGATGGGCTCCCTGGAGTCCGCCCGCGCCACGCTGGAGCGCAAGGTCGAGGACCTGCGCGGCTTCGAGCGCGAGTACCGCACGCGTCTGAAGTCCTACCTGGAGAGCCAGCTGCGTCAGCTGGAGAACCAGGCGGACGACTCGCTGGCCCCCCCGCGCAACCCCAACACCCCGTCGCTGCCCGCGGCCCCCTCGATGAGCGGGTCCATGGCCTCGGCAGGTGCGGGCATGGGTGGCCACAGCATGGGCGGCAACCCGTCCATGGGCGGTAACACCTCCATGGGTGGCAACACCTCGATGGGTGCCCCGTCGTACGGCGGCCAGCAGCAGATGTCCCCGGCGATGACCCAGCCGATGGCACCGGTCCGGCCGCAGGGCCAGCAGCCGATGCAGCAGGCGCCGTCGCCGATGCGCGGCTTCCTGATCGACGAGGACGACAACTAGACCGCGGCGCCGCCGTCGGCAATCAGCGGGCCGGGCCCGGGACATCAGTCCCGGGCCCGGCCCGTTTCCGTGGGCCCGGTGGCCCGACAGCGGGCATACGGAAAGAGCCGGTGGTCCAGGAGCTCCTGGACCACCGGCTCTTGGCCGTACGGCCGGGTCGTTACGCCTTGCGGAGGCGGAACGTCAGACCGAGGCCCTCGTCCTCGAACGGCTCGCCGTAGGAGTCGTCGGCCTCGCTCGAACCGAAGTCCGTGGCGAGCACCTCGTCCGCGATGAGGCCGGAGTGCTCGGCCAGTGCCGTGGTGGTCTCGTCGTCCGTGGACCGCCAGCGCAGCGCGATCCGGTCGGCGACGTCGAGGCCGCTGTTCTTACGGGCCTCCTGGATCAGCCGGATCGCGTCACGGGCCAGGCCCGCGCGGCGCAGCTCCGGGGTGATCTCCAGGTCGAGCGCCACCGTCGCGCCCGAGTCGGAGGCCACCGACCAGCCCTCGCGGGGCGTTTCGGTGATGATGACCTCGTCCGGGGAGAGCGCGACGCTCTCGCCGTCCACGGTCACGGACGCGGTGCCCGCGCGCAGAGCCAGCGACAGCTCCGCGGCGTCCGCCTCGGCGACGGCCTTGGCCACGGCCTGGACGCCCTTGCCGAACCTGCGGCCGAGCGCCCGGAAGTTGGCCTTCGCGGTGGTGTCGACCAGCGAGCCCCCGACCTCCGAGAGGGAGGCGAGCGAGGAGACGTTCAGCTCCTCGGTGATCTGGGCACGCAGCTCCGGGCCCAGGTCCTCGAAGCCGGCGGCCGCGACCAGCGCGCGGGACAGCGGCTGGCGGGTCTTGACGCCGGACTCCGCGCGGGTGGCGCGGCCCAGCTCGACCAGCCGGCGCACGAGCAGCATCTGCCGGGAGAGCTCGGGGTCGATCAGGGTGGTGTCGGCCTGGGGCCAGGTCGCCAGGTGCACCGACTCGGGCGCCTCCGGGTCCACCGGGACCACGAGGTCCTGCCAGACGCGCTCGGTGATGAACGGCACCAGGGGCGCCATCAGGCGGGTGACCGTCTCGACGACCTCGTGCAGCGTGCGCAGCGCGGCCGCGTCACCCTGCCAGAACCGGCGACGGCAGCGCCGCACGTACCAGTTCGACAGGTCGTCCACGAAGGAGGACAGCAGCTTGCCCGCGCGCTGGGTGTCGTACGCCTCCAGCGCCTGGGTGACCTGGTCGGTCAGCGCGTTGAGCTCGCTGAGCAGCCAGCGGTCGATCAGCGGCCGGTCGGCCGGGGCCGGGTCGGACGCGGAGGGCGCCCAGCCGGACGTACGGGCGTAGAGCGCCTGGAAGGCGACCGTGTTCCAGTAGGTGAGGAGCGTCTTGCGGACGACCTCCTGGATCGTGCCGTGCCCGACGCGGCGCGCGGCCCACGGGGAGCCGCCGGCGGCCATGAACCAGCGGACGGCGTCGGCGCCGTGCTGGTCCATCAGCGGGATCGGCTGGAGGATGTTGCCCAGGTGCTTGGACATCTTCCGGCCGTCCTCGGCCAGGATGTGCCCGAGGCAGACCACGTTCTCGTACGCCGACTTGTCGAAGACGAGGGTGCCCACGGCCATCAGGGTGTAGAACCAGCCGCGGGTCTGGTCGATGGCCTCCGAGATGAACTGCGCGGGATAGCGCTTCTCGAAGAGCTCCTTGTTCTTGTACGGGTAGCCCCACTGCGCGAAGGGCATGGAACCCGAGTCGTACCAGGCGTCGATGACCTCCGGCACGCGGACGGCGGTGTGCGCGCAGCCGTCGGCGGAGCAGGTGAAGGTGACGTCGTCGATGTACGGGCGGTGGGGGTCCAGGCCGCTCTGGTCGCTGCCGGTGAGCTCGCCGAGCTCGGCCAGCGAGCCGACGCAGGTGAGGTGGTCGTCCTCGCAGCGCCAGATGGGCAGCGGGGTGCCCCAGTAGCGGTTGCGGGAGAGCGCCCAGTCGATGTTGTTGTTCAGCCAGTCGCCGAAGCGGCCGTGCTTGACGGACTCCGGGAACCAGTTGGTCTTCTCGTTCTCCGCGAGCAGACGGTCCTTGACGGCCGTGGTGCGGATGTACCAGGACGGCTGCGCGTAGTAGAGGAGCGCGGTGTGGCAGCGCCAGCAGTGCGGGTAGCTGTGCTCGTACGCCACGTGCTTGAAGAGCAGGCCGCGCGCGGACAGGTCCTCGACCAGCGCCTCGTCGGCCTTCTTGAAGAACTGCCCGCCGACGAGGGCGAGGCCCTCCTCGAAGGTGCCGTCCGGGCGGACCGGGTTGACGACCGGCAGGCCGTAGCCGCGGCAGGTGCGGAGGTCGTCCTCACCGAAGGCGGGCGCCTGGTGGACCAGACCGGTGCCGTCCTCGGTCGTCACGTACTCGGCGTTGACGACGAAGTTGGCGCCCTCCAGCTCGACCAGGTCGAACGGGCGGCGGTAGGCCCAGCGCTCCATCTCACGGCCGGTGAACGACTCGCCCGTCGCGGTCCAGCCCTCGCCCAGGGCCTTCTCCAGCAGCGGCTCGGCGACGACCAGCTTCTCCGTGCCGTCCGTCGCGACGACGTAGCGGACGTCGGGGTGCGCGGCGACCGCGGTGTTGGAGACCAGGGTCCAGGGGGTGGTCGTCCAGACGAGGAGCGCGGCCTCGCCCGCGAGCGGGCCGGAGGTCAGCGGCAGGCGGACGTAGACGGACGGGTCGACGACCGTCTCGTAGCCCTGCGCCAGCTCGTGGTCGGAGAGGCCGGTGCCGCAGCGCGGGCACCAGGGGGCGACGCGGTGGTCCTGGACCAGCAGCCCCTTGTCGAAGATCTCCTTCAGCGACCACCACACGGACTGGACGTACTCCGGGTCCATCGTGCGGTACGCGTCGTCGAGGTCGACCCAATAGCCCATGCGGGTGGTGAGCTCGGCGAAGGCGTCCGTGTGCCGGGTCACCGACTCGCGGCACTTGGCGTTGAACTCCGCGATGCCGTACTTCTCGATGTCCTGCTTGCCGTTGAAGCCCAGCTCCTTCTCGACCGCGAGCTCGACCGGCAGGCCGTGGCAGTCCCAGCCGGCCTTGCGGCCGACGTGGTAGCCCTGCATCGTGCGGAAGCGGGGGAAGACGTCCTTGAAGACGCGGGCCTCGATGTGGTGGGCACCGGGCATGCCGTTGGCGGTCGGGGGGCCCTCGTAGAACACCCACTCGGGGCGGCCCTCGGACTCTTCGAGGCTACGGGCGAAAACCTTGCTCTCGCGCCAGAAATCGAGCACGGCGTGCTCGAGCGCGGGCAGGTCCACCTGAGCGGGTACCTGGCGGTACTGCGGCTGCGGACTCATCGGGTGCTTCCTCCGGCGGGACGTCATTGCGCTGTCCGTCGGAGGGACGAGAGCCGTTGCACGGTGCTCCCGCGGTACCACCCTCCTTGGCCGCAGGCGGTGCCTGTGGCCCCCTCATTGGGCCGCGATGCCGGTTCTACTGACCTGCCGGGCGACACCCGGGGCGTTCTTCCGGCGGCTCAGGGCTGATCTTCGACACCGCGCACACCCTCGGGCTCCCACCGTCCCCGATTCGCTCCTGGCTGCGTGCGGCGCTACTCGTCCCATCCACGCCTCTCGCTGCGCCCAGTGTACGGGCCCGTGGCGGGCGCGGCCCACCGGATATCGACGGGGGCCGTGCGGGCGCCGATTACAGGGCCGGGGGCGGGGCACAACGGTGGAGACCGGCGTGCCCCGTTGCCGCGTGCCCGATGGAGACTTATCGTTCCGGCACGATTCGCGCGCTAGATCATAAAATGTGAAGGGGTCGCGGCCATGGTGGCGAAGAAGACCGCTCCGGCGAAAAAGGCCGCCCCGGTGAAGGCGGCCGAGGCCGCGTCCGCGGAGAAGACCGCACCTGCCAGGAAGACTGCCTCGGCGAAGAAGGCGACGACGGCCGGGAAGACCGCGGCCGCGGGAAAGCCGGAGCCTGCGAAGGCGGAGAAGGCCGCCGCGCCCGCCAAGGCGGCGAGCAAGAAGAAGGCTCCCGCCAAGGCCGCGGCGAAGGCCCCTGCCAAGGCTCCGGCCAAGGCTCCGGCCAAGGCCGCGCCGTCCGAGAAGCCCGCCGCGCCCGCCGCCAAGAAGGCCGCGAAGGCGGCACCGGCCGGCAGGCCCGCGGCATCGGCGGCCGCCCCCGGCGAACTCGCCGTCCGGCCCGGGGAGGAGCCCTGGTCGCCCGCGGAGGTGACGGAGGCGCGCACGGAGCTGCAGAGCGAGGTGCTGCGGCTGCGCGCCGAGATCGCCGCCTCGGAGGAGGCGATCAGCGGGCTGATGCGCGACTCGGGCGACGGCGCCGGTGACGACCAGGCGGACACCGGCACCAAGAACATCACCCGGGAGCACGAGCTGGCACTGGCCGCCAACGCCCAGGAGATGCTGCTCCAGACCGAGCGCGCCCTGGAGCGGCTCGACGCCGGTACGTACGGGCTCTGCGAGAACTGCGGGGAGCCCATCGGCAAGGCCCGCATGCAGGCGTTCCCCCGGGCCACCCTGTGTGTGGAGTGCAAGCAGCGCCAGGAACGCCGCTGACCCGCGCCCGCGCGCGTGCCGTACCCTCGTCCTCAGTCAGGGCGGCCCTGACACCCATCGAGCGCGGGACGACGTCGAAGGACTCACGTGACAGAGGCGGAACAGACCACCGGCACACCCGGCAGCGGGACGGCGGCCGAGGCGCCGGGCGGGGTCAGGGGCAAGCGGCGCATCGCCGTCCTCCTCGTGGTGGCCGCCTTCGCCTACCTCCTCGACCTGGGCAGCAAGCTGCTCGTGGTCGCCAATCTGGAGCACCACGACGCCATCGAGGTCGTCGGCACCTGGCTCCAGTTCGAGGTGATCCGCAACCGCGGCGCGGCCTTCGGCATCGGCGAGGCCATGACGATCGTCTTCACCGTCATCGCGACCGCCGTGATCGTCGTCATCGCCCGGATCGCCCGCAAGCTCTACAGCCTGCCCTGGGCCATCGCGCTCGGCCTGCTCCTCGGCGGCGCGCTCGGCAACCTCACCGACCGGCTCTTCCGCTCGCCCGGCGGCTTCCAGGGCGGCGTGGTGGACTTCATCGCCACCCCGCACTTCGCGGTCTTCAACCTCGCGGACTCCGCGATCGTCTGCGGCGGCTTCCTGATCGTGATCCTCTCCTTCCGCGGCCTGGACCCGGACGGCACGGTCCACAACGACTGAGAACGGCCCGGACCGGACGCTGCCGTGCGGGGCCGTCCGGGCCGTCCGTCATACTCGACGGGTGAGCACCATTCCCGAGATCCGCGCCCTGCCCGTACCCGATGGCCTGGAAGGCGAGCGAGTCGACGCCGCCATCGCCCGTATGTTCGGCTTCTCCCGCACCAAGGCGGCCGAGCTGGCGGCCGCGGGGAAGGTCCAGCTCGACGGGGCCGTGGCCGGGAAGTCCGACCGGGTGACCGGCGGGGCCTGGCTGGAGGTCGAGATGCCGGCCGCCCCCGCGCCCGTGCAGATCGTCGCCGAGCCCGTCGAGGGCATGGAGATCATCCATGACGACGACGACATCCTCGTGATCGTCAAGCCCGTCGGCGTGGCCGCGCACCCCAGCCCCGGCTGGACCGGCCCCACCGTCATCGGCGGCCTCGCCGCCGCGGGCTACCGCATCTCCACCTCGGGCGCCGCCGAGCGGCAGGGCATCGTGCACCGCCTGGACGTCGGCACCTCCGGCCTGATGGTCGTCGCGAAGTCCGAGCGCGCCTACACCCTGCTCAAGCAGCAGTTCCGCGAGCGCACCGTCGACAAGCGCTACCACACGCTGGTCCAGGGCCACCCGGACCCGATGAGCGGCACCATCGACGCCCCCATCGGCCGCCACCCCAACCACGACTACAAGTGGGCGGTCACCGCCGACGGCAAGCCGTCGGTGACGCACTACGACCTCATCGAGGCATTCCGCGCCGCCAGCCTGCTCGACGTCAAGCTGGAGACCGGCCGCACGCACCAGATCCGCGTGCACATGGCCGCGCACCGGCACCCCTGCGTCGGCGACCTCACCTACGGCGCCGACCCGACCCTCGCCAAGCGGCTGAAGCTGACCCGCCAGTGGCTGCACGCCGTCCGGCTGGGCTTCGAGCACCCCGAGGACGGGCGCTGGGTGGAGTTCGAGAGCGAGTACCCGGCGGACCTGCGGCACGCCCTGGAGATCATCCGGGCCGAGAGCGCATGACCGGGGCGGCGCCCGTCACGGTCCGCGTCGTCGCCCCCGACGACCTGACCGGCTGCCACGCGGTGCGCCGTGAGGTCTTCGTGGCGGAGCAGGGCGTCCCGGAGGCCGAGGAGATGGACGCGTACGACGCGCTCGCCGTCCACTTCCTGGCGTCCGGCCCGGCCGGGCCCGTGGGCACGGTCCGCTTCCTGCACGGCGCGCCCGCCCGGAAGAAGTACGGCCACGCGGGCGTGACCGACGACGCCACCGCCGTCCTCGGCCGGCTCGCGGTCAGCCGTGCCGCGCGCGGCACCGGGCTCGGGGTGACCCTCGTCCGGGCCGTGGAGGAGGAGGCCCGGCGGCTGGGTCTCACCCGGGTCTATCTGGAGGCGCAGACGCATGCGCTCCGCTTCTACGAGCGGCTGGGGTACGCGGCGCACGGGCCTGTCTTCGACGAAGGCAGTGGGATTCCGCACCAGGCGATGACGAAGGCGCTCTGACCCTGCGGGTGCCTCCTGGGATGGGGCGCCTGCGGCGGGCTTTCCCCTCCCCGCCCCTTCCCGACCGGGGCTCCGCCCCGGACCCCGAACCACGCTTCGCGCGGTGTCCTCAAACTCCCCCAGCTACCGCTGGGAGGTGCCCCCACGGGCTGAAACCGAGCCCAGGTGGCACGCTTGATCGAAGTTCGGTCAAGCTCACCGGAGGGCCCTCTTGGACCAGCTCGCCCTGCTCTTCGTCCTGCTCATCGGTGCCGTCGTCATGGTGCCGTGCGCGGACCGGCTGGGGCTGCCGTCGCCGGTGCTGATGACCCTGGGCGGCATCGTCCTCGCGCTGCTGCCCTTCGTCCCCAATGTGGACGTACCGCCGGAGTTCATTCTCCCGCTGGTGCTCCCGCCCCTGCTCTACGCCTCCGTGCAGCGCACCTCCTGGCGGCAGTTCGCGGCCAATGTGCGGCCGATCCTGCTGCTCGCGGTCGCGCTCGTCTTCGTGACCACCGCGGCCGTCGCCGTCGTGGCCAACGCCGTCGTGCCCGGCATCTCCGTGGCCGCGGCCGTCGCGCTCGGCGCGCTCATCGCCCCGCCCGACCCGGTCGCCGCCACCGCCGTCGCGGGCTCGCTGGGGCTGCCGCGCCGCCTGGTGTCGATCCTGGAGGGCGAGGGGCTCTTCAACGACGTCACCGCCATCGTGCTCTACCACGTGGCCATCGCCGCGGCCGTGACCGGCAGCTTCTCCCTGCCCAGGGCCTTCGGGGAACTGGTGCTGTCCGCCGTCGTGGCCGTGGCCGTCGGGCTGGCGCTCGGCTGGGCGGCCAAACGGCTGATGGACATCCTCGGCGACGCCACGCTCCAGATCGGCCTGACGCTGCTGGTCCCCTTCGTCTCCTACGTCCTGGCCGAGGAGTTCAAGGGCTCCGGCGTGCTCGCGGTGCTCACCACCGCGCTCTTCCTCGCCGAGTACGCCATGGACGCCGACGACGTCCTCGGGCGGCTCGCCGGGCACACCTTCTGGGAGATCGTCGACACCCTCGTCACCGGCGTCGCGTTCGGGCTCATCGGCCTCGAACTCCACAACGTCCTCGGCACCGGCGCCGGCCGGTGGGGCGAGATGCTGAAGATCAGCGCCGCCGTCATCGGCGTCGTCGTGGGCGTACGGCTGCTGTGGCTGCTGCCCGCCGCCTGGCTGGCGAAGCAGCTGCACAGCCGCCGGGACATCGACGAGGACATCCCCCTGAGCTGGCGCGAGACCGTGATCATGTGGTGGTCGGGGATGCGCGGGGTCGCCTCCGTGGCGCTCGCCCTCGCGATCCCGCTCCGCATGGACGACGGCTCGCCCTTCCCCGGCCGCGACGAGATCCTCTTCATCGCCTTCGCCGTGATCATGGCCACCCTCGTCGTCCAGGGCCTGACCCTGCCCTGGCTGGTCCGGCTGCTGGGCGTGCGCTCGGACACCGACGCCGACCGGGAGCTCGCCCGGCAGCTCGCGATCCGCGCCGCCAAGGCCGCCAAGCTCCGGCTCAAGGAGATCGAGCAGGCCGAGGAACTCCCCGAGGACCTCGTCGAACAGCTCAGCCGGCGCGCCTTCGACGTCGGCGCCCGCATCAGCCCCGACATCCTCGACGAGGAACGGCGCGAGGCCCACGCCAAGCGCGTCGAGCGGATCCGCACCGTCCAGCGCATCCAGGGCGAGATGCTCTCCGCGGCCCGCCACGAGGTGCTCGCCGCCCGCAGCGAGCCCGGCGCCGACCCGGAGATCGTCGACCGGGTGCTGCGCCACCTGGACGTACGGAGCCTGCCCGGCTGACGCTCAGGGCGCCCCGGGACCCTCTGCGGCGCTCCCGGCGCCGGGCGCGGGCGCGGTGTTCACCCGTGGCAGCGCGTACGGGTGCTCCCGCCGCAGCCATGCGATCAGCTGCTCCCGCACGATGCAGCGCAGCGCCCATATGTCGTCCGCGTCCTTCGCGGTCACCAGCGCCCGCACCTGGATCGTGGTCGGCGTGGTGTCGGTGACCACCAGGCTCCAGGACCGCTGGTCCCACTCCAGGGACGCCTTGAGCACCTGGTGCAGATAGTCGCGCATGAGGTCCACGGGGGCCGAGTGGTCGAGGTGGAAGAAGACCGTGCCGGTCATCCGGGGGTTGTTGCGCGACCAGTTCTCGAACGGTCTGCCCGTGAAGTAGGAGACCGGCATGGTCAGGCGCCGCTCGTCCCACGTGGCCACGACCAGATAGGTCAGCGTGATCTCCTCGACCTTGCCCCACTCGCCGGCGACCACGACCGTGTCGCCGATGCGCACCACGTCGCCGAAGGCGATCTGGAGCCCCGCGAAGAGATTGCCCAGCGTCGACTGGGCGGCCACACCGGCCACGATGCCGATGAGACCGGCCGAGGCCAGCATCGACGTCCCCACCGTCTTCATGTCCGGGAACGTCAGCAGCATCGCCGCCACCGCCACCACGCAGACGGCCGCGGTGACGATCCGCTCGATCAGCGTCACCTGCGTACGCACCCGGCGCACGCGCGCCGGATCGGGCGCCCCGGCGGCGTAGCGCGCGTACATGGCCTCGACCACGGCCACCGCCAGCCGTACGACCAGCCAGGCGCACGCCCCGATCAGCACCAGGCTCAGCACCTGGCCGACCGCCGCCCGGTGCCACTCGCCGAGGTCCGCGAAGGGGTAGCTGGCGCGCAGCAGCGCCGTGCACAGCACCAGCCGGAAGGGGAACCGGGCGCGGCGCAGCAGACCCCACAGCGGAGTGTCCGGTCTGCGGGCGTCGATCCGGCGCAGCACCTGGTCCGCGATCCACCCCACGATCACGGTGACGACCAGTGCACCGCCGATGACGGACAGCGGACGCAGTACGCCCTCCATGGACACCTCAGCTCCTTCCGGCCGGCCGCGGCTCACCGGTGGGGCGTTTCCCCCCGACCGTAACTGGCACGATGGGGGGCACGCGATCCACCTGTAAGGAAGTGACTCCAGTGGCGTCCTCTACCACGATTGTCCTTTTTCATTCGGCCTACGGCCTCCGGCCCGCAGTGCACGCCGCCGCGGAGCGACTGCGTGCCGCCGGGCACGAGGTGCACGTACCGGACCTCTACGACGGCCGGACGGCGGACACCGTCGAGGAGGGCATGGCGATCAAGGACGAGATCGGCAAGGAGGAGCTGCTGAAGCGCGCCATCGTGGCGGCGGCGCCCCTGTCGGACCGCGGGCTCGTCTACGCCGGCTTCTCGCTCGGCGGGTCCATCGCGCAGAACCTCGCCCTCGGCGACGAGAAGGCGCGGGGGCTGCTCCTCCTGCACGGCACGTCCGACCTCGCCGAGGACGCGTCCGTGGACGAGCTGCCGGTGCAGCTGCACGTCGCCGACCCGGACCCCTTCGAGCCGCACGACTGGCTCAACGCGTGGTACTTGCGGATGCGGCGGGCCGGGGCGGAGGTGGAGGTCCACCGCTACACCGGCGCGGGGCATCTGTTCACGGACCCGGAGCTGCCGGATTACGACGCGGAAGCGGCGGAGGTGGCGTGGCGGGTGGCGCTGGCCTTCTTGGAGGAGGTCGCGGGCTAGGGTCCGTGCCCTGTAGCTGGGGGCAAGCCCCCAGACCCCCGACCGCGCTCCGCGCGGTGTCCTCAATCGCCGGACGGGCTGGATTGCGCACTCACATCAGCCAATCAGCCTGCCCGGCGAATGAGGACGCGCCCCGTCAAGCCACCGGCTTGGACACCCGTTCCACCCGCTGCGTTCCCGACAGGGTCCGGTACGAGCGGGTCCAGGACGTCGTCGCGTCCCGCTTCCGTTTGTCGGACAGGACGTAGTAGTCCATCTGCGCCCGCTCGGCGGTGACGTCGAGGACGCCGTAGCCGTGGGAGTCCATGTCCACCCACTTCACATGCCGGTTGGCGGCCTTGATCGCGCCGGCGGCGGGGAGCGAGACGGTGTGCGGCAGGACGTGCAGGGTCTCGTCGAAGTTGTCGGCGGTCACCGAGGTCACCACGAACTCGGTGGCGAGGGAGGCCGAGAGGGGATAGGTGGCGGCCTGCTTCGGCACGTCGTTGGCCCACGCCATGTGGATGTCGCCGGTCAGGAAGACGGTGTTGCGCACGGCGCGGTCCGAGAGGTGGTCCAGCAGCTCGCGCCGGTCGTGCGTATAGCCGTCCCACTGGTCGGTGTTGACGGCGATGCCGCCCGCCGGCAGGCCCAGCAGCTTGGCTATCGGCTCCAGGAGGTGCGCGGGCAGGGCGCCGAAGGCGACGGGGGCCATCATCACGGGGTTGCCGACGAGGCGCCATGTGGTGTCGGAGGACGCCAGGCCCTCCTTCAGCCAGTCGAGCTGGGCGCGGCCGGTGAGCGTGCGGTTCGCGTCGTCCACCGCGCCGCTGCCCGCCTTGGCCTGCTGCGAGCGGAAGGACCGCAGGTCCAGCAGGTGCAGGTCGGCGAGCTTGCCGAAGCGCAGCCGCCGGTAGGTGGTGCCCTCGACGGAGGGCCTGACGGGCATCCACTCGAAGTACGCCTGCTTCGCCGCGGCGACCCGCCGCGCCCAGTCGCCCTCCGTGCCCGGGGTGTGGTTCTCGGCGCCGCCCGACCAGGCGTCGTTCGCGAACTCGTGGTCGTCCCAGATCGCGACGATCGGGTGGGTGTGGTGCAGCGCCTGGAGGTCGGCGTCGGTCTTGTAATGCCCGTGCCGGGTGCGGTAGTCGGCGAGCGTGACGATCTCGTGGGTGGGCCGGTGCGGGCGTACGACGTACTTCGCGGCCGGGTATTCGCCGGACTTGTACTCGTAGATGTAGTCGCCGAGGTGCAGCACCGCGTCCAGGTCGCGGCGGGCGGCGAGGTGGCGGTACGCCGAGAACCAGCCCGACTCCCAGTTGGCGCAGGACACCACGCCGAAGCGGACGCCCGGGACGGCCGCGTCGCGCGCGGGCGCCGTGCGCGTACGGGCGGCGGGGGAGCGCACCTCGCCCACGGCGAAGCGGAACCAGTAGGTGGTGGCCGGGCGCAGGCCGCGCACGTCGGCCTTGACGGTGTGGTCGCTCGCCGCCGTGGCCGTGGCGGTGCCGCGGGCGACGACCCTGGCGAACGACGTGTCCTCGGCGACCTCCCAGCCGACCTCGACGGCGGGCCCGAGCCCGGAGCCGGGGACGGCGTCCGGGGTGGGGGTGACGCGCGTCCACAGCAGGACGCCGTCGGGGAGCGGGTCGCCCGAGGCGACACCGTGCAGGAAGGCCGGGCCGCTGTCAGCCGCGTGGGCCGAGGGGACCGTGGCGAAGGGGAGCAGCGCGGCGGAGGCGGCGACGGCCGTGACGGCGGTGCGGCGCGATATGCGGTCGTTGTCGATCACGGGCGATCACCTTACCTCCGGGTAAGGCGTAGGCCGTACGAAACCTGACAGTTCGTCCGGGCTATGGACTGTTGATGGCTGTTCCGCTACGACCGAGGTGCGGGCCGCCGTTCGCGCGCCCCGCACCGGGAGGGACCATGTCGAAGCGCACCCGCAAGCGCCGCTGGCGCCTGAAGAAGAACAAGGCCAACCACGGACGACGGCCCGCCTGACCGCTGGGGAGAGGGGTCACGCGGGACGGGCGGCCCGGCCACCGGCCGGGCCGCCCGTCAGGCGCTCGCGTGGGCAGGGGCCCGTTCAGCCCCCGTCGGCGGCCGGGCCCACGCCCGGCCAGTGCGGCTCCGGCTCCGGGTCGCGCGGCCCGAACGCCGCCGTCAGCCCCAGGTGCACGACCATCGCCGCCAGCGGCCACGCCAGCAGGACACCCTTGGCGCCCAGCTTCAGCGGGGCGTCGAAGACCACGCCCTTGCCCACGGACTTCGCGGTCGCGACGACGTCGGAGGAGGGGCCGAGCCAGACACCCAGCCGCCAGCCGATCAGCGAGGCGAGGAGCGAACCGGCCGCCAGCCCGGCGACCAGCGGGATGCCGCCGCGGCGCCGGAACCAGAACACCACCGCCGAGCTCAGCACGCCGAAGCCCAGCGCCAGCAGCGCGAACGTGCCGTCCGCGCCGATCGCCTGCTCGCCCTCGGAGTTCTTCAGATAGACGGCCTTGCCGTCCGAGATCAGCGGGACGCGCGGCGCGAGCCACACCCACAGCAGCCCCAGCAGCACCCCGGCCACCGCCACCACCGCGGCGACGACCGCGGCCTCCCGCAGCTCGGCGCGGAGCCCCGGATCCTGCTCGTCGGCGGCCGGCTCCGGGTCCAAGGGCCCGTGCGGCGGCTCGTGCGGCGGTGGGTCGTGCGGCGTCAGCGGTGCGGTCACCTTGCCATCGTGCCAGGTGGACGGCGTGCCGTCGGCGGCAGGACCGTCACTGCGGCGCGTCATCGCACGGCCGCCCGGCGGTACGCCCAGGTCGCGGCGGCCAGCGAGACCACGCCCACGGCCGCGCACACCCCCAGATCCGCGGCGATCAACAGCCAGTCGGGCCGCGCGTCGAAGCTGTGGGCCAGCGCCTCCACGCCGTAGGTGGAGGGCAGCAGATCACGCGCGTAGGAGATCGGCGCGGGCATCCGGGCGGCCGGCAGCACGCCCAGCAGCAGCGCCGCGGACATGCCCAACTGGCCGCACAGCGTCGCCAGTTCCTGCCGGGGCGCGAGCAGCCCCAGCGCCGCGCCGAGCCCGGCGAGCGCCGCCCCCGCCAGCGGGACCACCGCCACAAGGATCCACAGGTGTCCCAGCGGCAGCTTGAACAGCACGCTCCCCACCACCGCCGTCACGGCGGTCCCGGGCACGGTGAACGACGCGTACGCGGCCGCCGCCCCCAGCACCACCGCCGCGGGCGGCACCGGCAGCGTCGCGTAGTGGTCGAGGCCGCCGCTCGCGCGCAGCTGGCCGAAGTACTGGGCGAGGAGGTTCAGCGCGACGAACGCGACGACCAGCACGCTGGAGCCGGCCACGACGGCCCGCGCCTCGTCACCGCCGTCGACGACACCGCGCATCATGATCATGATGCCGACGGACTGGAACGTCGCCACGAACAGCAGCGGTATCCGCGCCACCCGGGCCCGGGACAGCTGCGCGCGGTAGACCGCGGCCAGGGACGGCAGCAGGCGCGCCCTCGGCGCGAGCGGGGCCGCCGCCTCGCCGTCCGGGCGCGGGCGGGCCCGTCCTTCCGCCCGGACCTGCCCGGGTGCCGCTTCTGCGGATACAGCAGTCACGCCGCGATGCTCCTCTTCGGTACGGACCGGTGCCCGGCCGCGCGGCTCGCCGACGGTGTGCGGGCACTCACGCCTTGACCAGCCCTTCCGTACGGCCGCCGAGAGCCAGATAGACATCCTCCAGGCTCGGGGTGGCGAGCGTGAAGTCGTCCAGCGCGGCGAAGGCGGGGCCGCCGGTCACGGCGGCGACGGCCGCCCGAGCCTCGGCGGGGGCGAGCCGCAGCGACCAGCGGCGGCCCGTGGCCCGGGCCGTGTCGCGCAGCGCGGCGACCTCGGGGACGTGCAGGGGCGGCTCGGAGCGCCAGACCAGCTCGACGCGCACCTCGTCGCCGACCAGCTCCTTGAGCCCGGCGGGGGAGTCGCACGCGATGATCCGGCCCCGTTCCAGCACCGCGACCCGGTCCAGGACGGTCTCGGCCTCGATGACGTTGTGGGTGACGAGCACGACCGTCGTACCGCGCTCGGCGCGGCGGCGGTCGACGGCAGCCCACACGGCGCGGCGCGCCACGGGGTCCATGCCGGTGGTGGGCTCGTCCAGGACGAGGACGGGGCGCTCGCCGACCAGCACCGCGGCGAAGCAGGCCAGCCGGCGCTGCCCGCCCGAGAGCTTCTTCAGCGGCCGCCCGGCGATCGGGCCGAGGCCGAGCTCCTCGATGACGGCGTCGCGCTCGGTGCGGGCCGCGCGCAGGCCGAGCCCGCGCAGCCGGCCGGTGGTCTCGGCGGCGAGGGCGACGGTCAGCTCGTCCAGGGCCGTCGACTCCTGGCCGAGATAGCCCACCAGCCGGGAGGCGCGCTCGGGGTGGCGCACCAGGTCGTGGCCGAGGAGGTCGACGCTGCCCGCGTCGGGGCGGAGCAGGCCGGTGAGCTGGCGCACGAGCGTGGACTTCCCCGCGCCGTTGGGGCCGAGCAGCCCGAAGATCTCACCGCGCCGGACGTCGAGGTCGATGCCGTCACTGGCCCGTACGGCCGCCGTTCCGGGCGCTCCGCGGCGGCCGCGCGCGGCAGGATAGGTCTTGACCAGGCCGCGCACGGTGCATACCGCGCTGCCCGTCGCCGCCTGTGGTGCACCCGTCCTCACGAGCTATGAGGGTACGCGCTCGGCCGCGCCCCCTCGCGCTCGGGGCCGCGCGGCACGGCGCCCGGCGTCGTTTCCGTTCCGGGTCAGTCCCCGGCGGGCGCGTGCTCCGCGGCGGTCCGGGCGTCGATCTCGCGCCAGAACCCGGCCCTGATCGCATAGCGGTCGTGCTCGTCGATCTGGTCGTCCTTGTGCGCCAGCAGCCCGAACCGCGCCGCGTAGCGCAGCAGCTCGCCGTCGATGCGGTGCGGGATCCGCGGGTATTCGGTGGAGAGGTGCTGGAGGTGCACGGCGTCGGTGAGGCGCTCGGCCCAGCGGCGGGCGAAGACCTGGCCCACCTCGAAGGGGTCGCCGCCGACGGTGGTGATGTCCTCCTCGCGGTCGGCCCACCGCTGCTCGGCGCTGGTCAGCTGGGCGAGCATCGGCAGGGACGCCGTTTCGGGCGGCTCGCCGAGCCCGGTGCCCGCGCCGCGGTCGACCCAGCCCTTGTCGGAGGACCAGCGCAGGGTGGCGCTGGGGGCCAGGCCGGACGTGCCGCCGCCCGGCTGGCCCGCGCCCGCGGGCTGGCCCGAGGGCGCGCCCTGGGACTGGCCGGCGAGGCCGCGGGCGAGGCCCGCGAGGTCCTTGGGGGTGGGCACGCCCCGGGCCGCGGGCGTCTCGCCGTTCTCCTGGCCGCGCTCGGTGGTGCAGGGCGGGGCGGAGGCGGCGGGCCGGGCGCCGTTGCGCTCGGCGGGGCGGGGGTCCGCGGGGTGGGTCGCGGCGGCGGCCGCGGCGGCCGCCGCCGTCTCGGGCAGGGGCGCGGAGAGGATCGCGGCGATCTCGGGCCGGGGCGCGGGGGAGGGGGCGCAGGCGCCGGTGAGCTCCTTGGCGCGGACGGCCCGGGTGATCCACGTACGGTCCAGGACGCGTCGCTCGTCGGCCTCGGCGACGAGGTCCTCCGACTGGTTGTAGTCGCCGTCGGCGGCCTGGACGGCCCACAGGTGGACGGCGACTCCGTGCTCCTTGGCCGACATCAGGCCGGGCAGGAGGTCGCCGTCACCGGTGACGAGGACGATGTCGGAACAGGCGCGGTTGCGGGCGAGCTCGGTGAGCTCGGCGTGCATCGCGGCGTCCACGCCCTTCTGTGCCCAGCGGCCGTCGCTGCGGGTCAGGGCGCCCAGCCGGACGGTGACCCGGGGCATCACGCGCAGCCTGCGGTGCTCGGGCTGGGGGACCCGGTCGGGGGCGCCGTCGAACCAGTAGATCCGCAGCAGGGGCTGTTCCGTCTCGGCCTCGGCGCGTTCTCGGAGCCCCTGGATGAGCGTCGCGTGGTCCACGGTGATGCGGGACCGGGCGGGCTCGCCCGCCAGCAGGCTCGCGGCGGCGCCCAGCAGATAACCGGCGTCCACCAGGACGACGCAGCGGTCCACGTTCCACCCTCTTTCTGTCCGTCCAGAAGTGCGGTCGCCCCCCGGCACTGCCGTGCCCTGATTTTCCTTGGCTTTCCTGGAGTCTGCCCGACCGTGCGGGGGTTATCAGTCCGAACTGGATCTTCGGCGTGGCGGATACGGGCTGACCGCGATAAGTGCACCTATCACGCACGGTAATTACCCGAAATGCACGGTTCGCCAGTGCGTGCGAGGGTGACGGCAGGGGGTCGTACGGAAGTGGAGGCACTTCAGCATGGCCAAGAACAAGAACCGGAAGCAGCCGCAGTCCTCGAGCGCGGCCGAGCGCGGGCAGCAGCAGGCCAAGAGCTCCTCGATCGAGTCCCAGAGCGAGCAGCGGGCCACGCAGGTCACCCCGGGCGACATGGCGCGCAAGGGCAAGCAGAAGCGCTTCGGTCACAACTGAGCGGCGCCTGACCGATAACGGACGGCGCTCACCGGCGCCTTGGAGCACGAGGGGCGCGCCCGGACCATCCGGGCGCGCCCCTCGTGGGCGGTACCGCGCTCAGCCGGCCAGGCAGGACGGGCCGAGCAGCACCTTGAGGTCACCGAAGAGCGCCGGGTCGGGGTTGACCCGGTGCCGGTCCAGGCGCAGCACGGTCGTCTTGCGCGGGCCCTGGAGCTTGATGCGCACCTCGGTGGAGCCGCGGTGGTGGGTGAGCACCTGGCCCAGCTTCTCCACCATGGGCGGGGTGACCTTCACCGTCGGGATGGTGATCACCACGGGGGCGTTGGTGCCCGCGTTGGAGAGGTCGGGGACCATCAGCTCCATGGCGACCAGGCGCGGGATGTCCTCGCGCTTGTCCAGGCGGCCCTTGACGAAGACGACGGCGTCCTCGACGAGCTGGGTGGAGACCAGCTGATAGGTGGCCGGGAAGAACATGCAGTCGATGGAACCGGCCAGATCCTCGACGGTGGCGATGGCCCAGGCGTTGCCCTGCTTGGTCATCTTGCGCTGGAGGCCCGAGATGATGCCGCCGATGGTGACGATTGCGCCGTCCGCGTGCTCACCGCCGGTGAGCTGCGAGATGGCGGCGTCGGCCTTGTCGTTGAGGACGTGCTCGATGCCGAAGAGCGGGTGGTCGGAGACATAGAGACCGAGCATCTCGCGCTCCTGCGCCAGCAGATACGCCTTCTCCCACTCGATGTCGGAGAACTCCACGTCCAGGCCGAAGCCGGGGCCGTCGTCGGCGCTCTCGTCGCCCATGCCGCCGAAGAGGTCGAACTGGCCCTCGGCCTCCTTGCGCTTGACCTGCACCACGTTGTCGATCATCGGTTCGTAGTGCGCGGTGAGGCCCTTGCGGGTGTGGCCCATCTCGTCGAAGGCGCCGGCCTTGATCAGCGATTCGACGGTGCGCTTGTTGCAGACGACGGCCTCGACCTTGTCGAGGAAGTCGGGGAAGGAGCTGTACTTCCCCTTGGACTTGCGGCAGCGGATGATCGAGTCCACCACGTTCTGCCCGACGTTGCGGACGGCGGTGAGGCCGAAGAGGATCACGTCATCGCCCTGGGCCGCGAAGTTGGCCTCGGACTCGTTGACGTTCGGCGGGAGCACCTTGATGCCCATGCGGCGGCACTCGTTGAGATAGATCGCCGACTTGTCCTTGTCGTCGCGCACCGAGGTGAGCAGCGCCGACATGTACTCGGCGGGGTAGTTGGCCTTGAGAAAGGCCGTCCAGTAGGTGACCAGGCCGTACGCGGAGGAGTGGGCCTTGTTGAAGGCGTAGCCGGCGAAGGGCACCAGGACGTCCCACAGGGCCTGGATCGCCTGCTCCGAGAAGCCCTTCTTCTGCGCGCCCTCCTTGAAGAAGACGAAGTTCTTCGCCAGCTCGTCGGGCTTCTTCTTGCCCATGACGCGGCGGAGGATGTCGGCCTCGCCCAGGGAGTACCCGGCGATGATCTGGGCGGCCTTCTGCACCTGCTCCTGATAGACGATCAGGCCGTGGGTGACGCCGAGGACCTCCTTGAGGGGCTCCTCCAGCTCCGGGTGGATCGGCGTGATCTCCTGCTGGCCGTTCTTGCGCAGCGCGTAGTTGGTGTGCGAGTTCATGCCCATCGGGCCCGGCCGGTAGAGGGCCGAGACGGCGGAGATGTCCTCGAAGTTGTCGGGCTTCATCAGGCGCAGCAGCGAGCGCATCGGCCCGCCGTCGAACTGGAAGACACCGAGCGTGTCACCGCGGCAGAGCAGTTCGTACGTCGTCGGGTCGTCCAGCGGGATCTTCAGCAGGTCCAGCTCGACGCCCTTGTTGGCCTTCACCATCTTGACGGCGTCGTCCATGATCGTGAGGTTGCGCAGGCCCAGGAAGTCCATCTTCAGCAGGCCGAGCGACTCACAGCTCGGGTAGTCCCACTGCGTGATGGTCACACCGTCGGAGGCCCGGACCCAGACCGGGACGTGGTCGGTGATCGTCTCGCTGGACATGATCACGCCGGCCGCGTGCACACCCATCTGCCGGACGAGGCCCTCGACGCCGCGGGCGGTGTCGATGACCTTCTTGACGTCCGGCTCGTTCTCGTACATCCCGCGGATCTCGCCGGCCTCGCCGTAGCGCGGGTGGGCGGGGTCGAGGATGCCGGAGAGCGGGATGCCCTTGCCGAGGACGTCGGCGGGCATCGCCTTGGTGAGGCGGTCGCCCATCGCGTACGGGTAACCCAGCACGCGGGCCGAGTCCTTGATCGCGTTCTTGGCCTTGATGGTGCCGTAGGTGCCGATCATGGCGACCTTGTCGGCGCCGTACTTCTCGGTCACATAGCGGATCACCTCGGCGCGCCTGCGCTCGTCGAAGTCGATGTCGACATCGGGCATGGAGATGCGCTCGGGGTTGAGGAAGCGCTCGAAGATCAGGCCGTGCTCGATGGGGTCGAGGTCGGTGATGCCCATGGCGTAGGCGACGATCGAGCCGGCCGCGGAGCCTCGGCCGGGGCCGACCGCGATGCCGTTGTTCTTCGCCCACATGATGAAGTCGGCGACCACGAGGAAGTAGCCCGGGAACCCCATCTTGATGATGATGTCCATCTCGTACTCGACCTGCTTGAGGCGGTCGTCCGGGATGCCGTCGGGGTAGCGGCGGGCCATGCCGCGCATGGTCTCCTCGCGGAACCAGGTGACCTCGGTGAAGCCCTCCGGTACGTCGAACTTCGGCATCAGGTTCCGCTCCTGGAACCAGCCCTCGGTGTCGATCTGCTGGGCGACCAGGAGGGTGTTGGCGCAGCCCTCCTGCCAGGCGTCGGAGGAGTCGATGGCGTACATCTCCTCCGTCGACTTCAGGTAGTAACCGGTGCCGTCGAAGCGGAAGCGGTCCGGGTCGGAGAGGTTCTTGCCGGTCTGGATGCACAGCAGGGCGTCGTGGGCGGTCGCCTCGTGCGCGTAGGTGTAGTGCGAGTCATTGGTGACCAGCGGCGGGATGCCGAGCTTCTTGCCGATCTCCAGCAGGCCGTCGCGGACCCGGCGTTCGATCTCGATGCCGTGGTCCATCAGCTCCAGGAAGTACTTCCCCTCGCCGAAGATGTCCTTGTAGTCGCTCGCGGCCTGCACGGCCTCGTCGAACTGGCCGAGCCGCAGCCGGGTCTGCACCTCGCCGGACGGGCAGCCGGTGGAGGCGATCAGGCCCTCCGACCACTGGGAGATCGTCTCCTTGTCCATGCGGGGCCACTTGGTCAGCCAGCCCTCGGCGTAGGCGTCCGAGGACAGCCGGAAGAGGTTGTGCAGACCCGTCTTGTTCGACGCCCAGATCGTCTTATGTGTATAACCACCCGAACCGGACACATCGTCGCGCTTCTGGTGCGGCTGGCCCCACTGGATGCGCCGCTTGTTGCGCCGGGACTCGGGCGCCACGTACGCCTCGATGCCGATGATCGGGGTGACGCCCGCCTTCTTGGCCTGATGGAAGAAGTCGTACGCCCCGTGGAGGTTGCCGTGGTCGGACATCGCGATGTGGGTCATGCCCATCTCGTTGCACGCGTTGAACATGTCCTTGAGCCGCGCGGCACCGTCCAGCAGGGAGTACTGCGTGTGGACGTGCAGGTGCGTGAAGGGCGGCTTGGTCACGGTGGAAGACCTCCGGCGAACGGTCGGCGACAGCGGGGAGACAGCATTGAAGGTTACCGGCCCCCACTGACAAAGGAGGGCCCGCCGGGACGCCCCGGAGCTTTAGTCGACGTTTACCGGGGCCCATGACAGACTCGGCAGTCATGGACATTTCGGCGGCGGCCCCGAGGGCGGCGCGGGCGGCGGTCTTCACGGCGCTGTGCGTGCTGCTGTCCGCTGCCTCCCATGTGCTGCTGTCCGGCGTCGCCCTGCCCCTGCCGGCCGTCGCCGCGACCTCGGCCGCCGTCTTCGCGCTCGCCTACGCCCTCGCGGGCCGCGAGCGCCGCTTCGGCCACATCGCCGCCCTGCTCGTCCCCCTGGAACTGGCCGCCGACGCCGTCTTCACCACGGGACAGCGCACCTGCTTCGGCATGGACGGCCACCCCGTCCCCGGAGCGCTCACCGCGCTCTGCGGCGGGGGATCGATCGAAGGCCCCTTCGCGCCGGTCACCGGCCCGGACGCCGCCTCCTGGCTGCTCCTCGCCGGGCACGTCGCCGTGGGCCTGCTGGCCGCCGCCTGGCTGCGCCGCGGCGAGGCCGCCTTCGTCCGGCTGCTGGCCGCCGCCGGCGCGGCCGCCTTCCGGCCCCTCCCGCCGGCCGCCACCCCGCCTGCCGTACGGCAGGGCGGCGCGCGCGTACGGCCCGTGCGCCACGCGCGCGTGCCCGGCACCCCGCCCCGGCTGACGCACTCCGTCGTCCGCCGTGGTCCACCGCTCGGCGCCGCCCCCGCCTGAGCAGAAACGGACCACAGCACCCACACGGAGAAGTCACCCATGAGCAAGCGCAACAGCCAGCAGAACAAGCAGGCCGCCCGCGAGCGGCTGCGCGTCGAGCGCGAACGCCAGGCCAAGAAGGACAAGGTGCGCCGCCAGTTCGTCGTCGGCGGCTCGGTCGTCGCGATCCTCGCCGTCGCCGTGGGCATCGGCGTCGCCGTCTCGCAGACGGGCAAGAGCGGCTCGGACTCCACCTGGACGGCCGCCGCCAAGAAGGACCTCGTCAAGCCCGCCAACACCGCCGGTGACAAGGGCACCGAGATCGTCGTCGGCGACAAGAAGGCCAAGCACACCCTGGACGTCTTCCAGGACATGCGCTGCCCGATCTGCTCGGTCTTCGAGCAGAACGTCGGCGGGACGATCGAGAAGGACGTCAAGGACGGCAAGTACAAGGTCTCGTACCACGTCGCGACCTTCCTCGACCGCAACTTCGGCGGCGTCGGCTCCAAGAACGCCCTCAGCGCGCTCGGCGCCGCCCTGAACGTCAGCCCCGAGGCGTTCAGCGCGTACAACAAGGCCCTCTACTCCAAGGACAACCACCCGCAGGAGACGAAGGACGACTACGCCAAGGACGACGTCCTGCTGAAGATCGCGGACGAGGTCCCGGCGCTCAAGAACAACGCCGACTTCGAGAAGAACGTCAAGGACGGCACCTTCGACAAGTGGGCCCTGGAGGTGTCCGACGCCTTCGACACCCACAAGGACGTCACCGGCACCCCGACCGTCAAGCTCGACGGCGACAAGCTGACCGCGCCGGACGGCAAGAACGTCCCGATCACCCCGGACCAGTTCGCCAAGGCGGTCGACGGGAAGCTGAAGTCCTGACCCCTTCGGCCCCTTGCGCCCCAGGCGTCCCGTCCCCGCCACCGATGCCGAATCTTGACACGACACTTACCCGAGAGCGTGGCAAACTTCCGCTTCATGATGGAGGGGACGGGAGTTCGACTGAGGGTGTTGCGTGCGACGCTCTTCACAGCGCTCTGCGTCACGCTCTCCGCCGCCTCCCACGTCCTGCTCTCGCGGGCACCGCTGCCGCTGACCACCGTCGCCGTGCTGTACGCCGCGTTCTTCGCGATCGCCTACGCACTGGCCGGCCGTGAGCGCAGCTACGGCCGGATCGCCTCCCTGCTCATCCCGCTGGAGCTGACGGCCGACACCGTCTTCACCACCGGCCAGCAGGCGTGCTACGGGCGGGCGGGCGGCCCGATAGCGGGCCCGCTGCACTCCATCGGCGTGGACCTGGTCTGCCGCGGCGGCGACTTCGGCACCCCGATCGCCCACATGGCGGGCCAGGGCGGCCCCGCCACCGGCGCGGACTCCGCCGCCCTGCCCTGGCTGCTGCTCGCCTGCCACATCACCGTGGGTCTGCTGGCCGCCGCCTGGCTGCGGCGCGGCGAGGTGGCTCTCGCCCGGCTGCTGCGCGCGGTGGCCGCGTTCGCCTTCCGCCCGCTGCTGCTGGCCGTCGCCGCGCTCACCGCCGGCACCCGGCCCCACCGGGCCCCGGGCCGCCCCGCCCGCCGCGTCCTGCCCCCGCGCGCCCTCCCGCTCCTCGTCCACTCCGTCGTACGGCGCGGACCGCCCCGCTGCACAGCAGCAGCCGTCTAGCGGTCCCCACACCCCCGTACCTCACTGGAGAAGACATCATGAGCAACCGCAACAACCCCCAGAACAAGCAGGCCGCCCGCGAGCGGCTGCGCGCCGAGCGGGAGCGCCAGGCCAAGAAGGACAAGAGCCGCCGCCAGTTCTTCGTCGCCGGGTCGATCGTCGTCGTCCTCGCGATAGCGGGCGGCATCGGCTACGCCGTGTCCAACATGAAGGACAAGGGCTCGGGCACGGGCGAGTGGGCGGCCATGGCGAAGAAGGACCTCGTCAAGCCCGCCAACACCACCGGTGAGAACGGCAACGAGATCGTCATCGGCGACCCCAAGGCCAAGGAGACCCTCACCCTCTTCGAGGACGTGCGCTGCCCCGTGTGCGCCATGTTCGAGCAGAACTCCGGTGAGCAGCTGCGCCAGGACGTCAAGGACGGCCGCTACAAGGTCCGCTTCGTCATGGTCAACTTCATCGACGACGGCCCGTCCGGCGGCTCCGGCTCGAAGAACGCCGTCAGCGCCCTCGGTGCCGCGCTGAACGTCAGCCCCGAGGCGTTCGTCGAGTACAAGGAAGCGCTCTACTCCAAGCAGAACCACCCCGAGGAGACCGACGACGCCTACGCCGACAACAAGAAGCTCCTCGAGGTCGCCCAGCAGGTCCCGGCCCTCAAGGGCAACAAGGACTTCGAGAAGAACGTCGACGACCACACCTACGCCAAGTGGGGTCTGGAGATGGGCAAGCTCTTCGGCAAGAACGGCATCAACGGCACGCCGACGCTGCTGCACGGCGACAAGAAGCTGACCAGCCCCGGCACGCAGAACCCGCCGATCGCCAAGGAGGACTTCGCCTCGGTGATCGACAAGGAGTTCGGCCCGAAGAAGAAGTAGCGGACCACCGGCGGGAGGGCGGGACCCGGGCCCCGTCCTCCCGCTACCGGCCCCGGGCCACCGGTGCGAGGACCGCGTCCGTGAGGGCCGCCAGGCCGGCCGGGGAGAGCTCGACCTCAAGGCCGCGGCGGCCCGCGGAGACGCAGACGGTGGCGTACGACTCCGCGGACGCGTCCAGCACCGTCGGCAGCCTCCTGCGCTGCCCCAGCGGCGAGATGCCGCCCCGTACGTACCCCGTCGCGCGCTCGGCGGCCGCCGGGTCGGCCATCGCCGCGCGCTTGCCGCCCACCGCCGTCGCCAGCGCCTTGAGGTCGAGGGAACCGGACACCGGCACCACCGCCACGGTCAGCGCGCCGTCCACCTCCGCCACCAGCGTCTTGAAGACCTGCCCGGGATCGACGCCCAGCGCCTCCGCCGCCTCCTCGCCGTAGGAGGCCACGGCGGGATCGTGCGCGTACGCGTGCACCGTGAACGGCACGCCCGCCCGCTCCAGGGCGACGATCGCCGGGGTCCCGCCGGACTGCTGCTGCTTCTTCTGCTTCTTCACCGCGCCCCCCGGCCGCGCTCAGTTGGGGCTGGTCGGCTGCTGGGTGAGGTCCACCGCGGGCAGCGACGGCAGCTTGGCGATCACCGCGGTCTCGGCCCGCAGCACCTTCAGCTCCTCCGCGAGCCTGCTCGCGGTGTCGGGCGCCTGGAGCAGCCGCTGCTTCGCCGGGATGTCGAGCATCGCCGCGGCCGCGACCAGATACGACAGCACGGACGGCTCCCCGGGCAGATCCGCCTGCCCCGCGAGCGAACTCTCCGCCGCGCCCGCCAGCCGCTTCTGGTACGCGCGGAACGCCCGCACGACCCCGGTGGCCAGCGCGCCCGCCTCGTCGCCCTGCTCCTCCTCCAGATACTCCACCTCGCCCGTCAGATACGGGCCCGAGGCGTCGACGGACAGCAGCCGGAAGCGGCTCGTCCCGGAGGAGAGCACCTCGAAGGTGCCGTCCGCGCGCTCGCGGATCGTGGCCGCCTCCGCCGCACAGCCGACCGAGTAGAACGACTTCAGCGGATCGGCGCCGAAACCGGACGCCGCCCCGGGCTCCGGCCTGGCCCCCTCCGGCAGGCCCGGCGCGGTGGGCGCGACCTCGTGGCCGTCGCGGATGGCGACGACCCCGAAGCGGCGCGGCTCGTCCTCCGGCAGCTCCGACAGATCGCGCATCAGAGCGCGGTAGCGCTGCTCGAAGACGTTCAGCGGCAGGACGAGGCCGGGGAACAGCACGGTGTTGAGGGGAAACAGGGGGAGGCGAGCGGTGGTCACAGCCCGTAGCCTAATGGCCTGGGCGGTCGGCCGGTCGGGGGTTTTCCCCGCTGCCGTCCTTTCCGGCCCTCCCGTCCTTTCCGGCCCTCCCGGCCCTCCCGTCCTTTCCGGCCCTCCCGGCCCTCCCGGCCCTCCCGGCCCGCGCGCTCACTGGCGGCGCAGCAGGCGGGACGCCCCGGCCGCCACCGTCGTCGCCAGGATCCAGCCCAGCAGGATCAGGGCCGCCACCACCCACTGCGCCGTCCCCGTCGGCCGCCAGGACTGCCCCTGGCCCAAGTCGATGACCGGCAGCAGGAGATCCAGGGCGTAGAGCGCGGGATTCCACGCGGGCCCCTCGTGCTCCTTGACCGGCTCCAGCGGGTGGCAGGTGAAATAGACCGTGGCCGCCGCCCACAGCACCACCATCCACACCGCGGCCCGCCCCGGGCGGTAGCCGTACGCCACCGTCCAGTCCTGGAGGTACCCCCACGCCTTGCCCGCCGGCGGCAGCGTCTCCCGCCGTCTGCGCTGCTTGGCCAGCAGCACCTCCCGCGCCTCGGCGTCCTCACCGCTGTCCCGCAGGGCGCCGGCCAGCCGTTCGTACGGCTCCGGCGCGTACTCCGGGGTCGCGGCGGCCACCCACTCCAGCCGTCTGCTCAAGGGGAAGTGGCCCAGCGGTATCAGGTTCTCGTAGAAGAAACCGGCCATCACCAGCCCGCCGGGCCCCGGCCAGCTCTCCACCCGGTCGACGAGATTGACGACCCGGGCGCCCGACAGGACGACCCGGCCGCGCTGCGCCCACTCGCCGAGGAAGCGCAGCTCGGGCGTCTGGATCCGGCGCAGCGACAGCTCCTGGTCCGCCTCCAGCACGAAGCGCGCCTGGCTGAAGTCCACCGCGTCGCCGAACCGCCCGTCGTCCAGCCGCACCCCGCCCTGGCACTCGAAGCGCTGTGTCCTGGTGCCCCGCTCGGGTGTGGTGACGATGCCGTACGGAGGAGTGAAACCGCTCGCGAAGGCGGCGCTGCTGTACCCGGCCGTCGTCAGGTAGAGCGTGCGCTCGACGGTCATCTGCGGGGCGTTCAGCGCCCGCCGCCCGTACGGATTGCTGAGGGTGCTGCCGCGCAGGCTGAGCGAGACCCCTATGGTCGCGCCCCGCATGCTCAGCTCGCCGTACGACCGCATCAGCTCCGCCTGTAAGTCCTGCCCGACGGACATGCCGTCGGCGGCGATCGACATCCCCCGCCGGTCCCGGCGCACCACCAGCTGATTGAGCAGCAGGTCCGTCCCTATGCGGGCGTCGGTCAGGCGGATGCCGTTCTGCACGACACAGCGCGGCAGGTGCAGATCGCCCTCCGTCCGCAGCCTGGCGGCCTCCAGCCGGGGCATGGTGCAGCCGACCAGCCGCAGCGTGGTGAAGTGCGACTCCGGCAGCAGCAGCTGCCGGTCGAAGCGGCAGTTGAGCATCTCGACGTACGGGACGACGGTGCCGCCCGAGAGGTCGAGCGTGCCCGTGATCCGTACGCCGTTGAGCTTGAGGGCCGACACCCGGCCCGGCTGGGCGGGCGGCCCGTCGAGGAGGAGCAGGGCGACGATCCGGGCGCGCACGCTGCGCTCCGGGCCCCAGGGGTGCGGGCCGCCGGGGTCGTTGCGCTCGGGCTCCGGGGCGCGCAGGTCGTGGGTGCTGCCCATCCGGAAGGCCTGCCACATCCCCCATTCGGCGGTCGAGAGATCCAGCCCGGTGGGTGGTTCGCCGTCGTGCGGTTCGGTCACGGAGCGTGCCCCCTTCCGCCACGCATACCACTCGGTACCGTCCCCATTCCCGTCGCGTGACCGATTGAACACCCGTGGTGAGAGGTTCGCGTCGGCCGGCGGCGCGTATCACTGATTGGTACAGGGAGCCGTGTGCCGGGACGGGTCTGAGACAATTGACCCTGTGATCTCCCGAATCGATCTGCGCGGCACCGCCTCCGGCGTCGACCGCGACCTGCTGCCCCGAGCCGAACTCGACGTCGAGGCCGCCCTGGAGAAGGTGCGGCCCATCTGCGAGGACGTGCATCATCGCGGCACCGCGGCCTTGATCGATTACGCGGAGCGGTTCGACGGCGTCACCATCGACCGGGTGCGGGTCGCGCCCGAGGAGATCACCGCCGCGCTCCAGGAGCTCGACCCCGAGGTGCGGGCCGCGCTGGAGGAGTCCATCCGCCGCGCCCGCATCGTGCACCGCGAGCAGCGGCGCACCGAGAAGACCGTCACCGTGGTGCCCGGCGGCACCGTCACCGAGCGCTGGGTCCCCGTCGACCGCGTCGGGCTCTACGTCCCGGGCGGCCGCTCGGTCTACCCCTCGTCCGTGATCATGAACGTGGTGCCCGCCCAGGAGGCGGGTGTCGGCTCGATGGCCGTCGCCTCCCCGCCCCAGGCCGACTTCGGCGGCCTGCCGCACCCCACGATCCTGGCGGCCTGCGCGCTGCTCGGCATCGACGAGGTCTACGCCGCGGGCGGCGCCCAGGCCATTGCCATGTTCGCCTACGGCACCGAGGACTGCCGCCCGGTCAACATGGTCACCGGCCCCGGCAACATCTGGGTCGCCGCGGCCAAGCGGCTGCTCAAGGGCCGTATCGGCATCGACGCCGAGGCCGGCCCCACCGAGATCGCCGTCCTCGCGGACGCGACCGCCGACCCCGTGCACGTCGCCGCCGACCTCATCAGCCAGGCCGAGCACGACCCGCTGGCCGCCGCCGTGCTCGTCACCGACTCCGAGGAGCTGGCGAAGGACGTCGAGAAGGAGCTGGAGACCCAGGTCGCCGCCACCAAGCACATCGAGGACCGGATCGTCCCCGCCCTCGCGGGCCGCCAGTCCGGCATCGTGCTGGTCGACGACATCGACCACGGCCTCGCCGTCGTGAACGCCTACGGCGCCGAGCACCTGGAGATCCAGACTGCCAACGCCGCCGAGGTCGCCGCGCGCGTCCGCAACGCCGGAGCGATCTTCGTCGGGCCGTACGCCCCGGTCTCCCTCGGCGACTACTGCGCCGGGTCCAACCACGTGCTGCCCACCGGCGGCTGCGCCTGCCACTCCTCCGGCCTGTCGGTCCAGTCCTTCCTGCGCGGCATCCACGTCGTGGACTACACCCGCGACGCCCTCGCCGAGGTCACCCACCACGTGGTGACGCTCGCCGAGGCCGAGGACCTGCCCGCACACGGAGCCGCGCTCAAGGCGAGGTTCGACTGGAAGGTGCCGGTCAAGTGACAGGCATCGACGATCTCCCCATCAGGGACGAGCTGCGCGGCAAGTCCCCGTACGGAGCGCCCCAGCTCGACGTGCCCGTACGCCTGAACACCAACGAGAACCCCTACCCGCTGCCCGAGCCCCTCGTCGCCCGCATCGCCGAGCGCGTCGCGGAGGCCGCCCGGCACCTCAACCGCTACCCCGACCGGGACGCGGTCGAGCTGCGCACCGAGCTCGCGAAGTACCTCACCCGCACCGCGGGCCACGAGGTCACCATGGGCCAGGTCTGGGCGGCCAACGGCTCCAACGAGATCATCCAGCAGCTGCTCCAGACCTTCGGCGGGCCCGGCCGCACCGCGATCGGCTTCGAGCCGTCGTATTCGATGCACGCCCTGATCTCGCGCGGCACCGGCACCGGCTGGATCCCCGGACCCCGCCGCGACGACTTCACCATCGACGTCGACGCGGCCGTCACCGCCATCGCCGAGCAGCGGCCCGACGTGGTCTTCGTCTGCTCGCCCAACAACCCCACGGGCACGGCCGTCGAGGCGGACACCGTCCTGCGGCTGTACGAGGCGGCACAGGCGGCCAGGCCGTCCCTGGTCGTGGTCGACGAGGCGTACGGCGAGTTCAGCCACCGCCCCTCGCTGCTGCCGCTCATCGAGGGCCGGCCGAACCTCGTCGTCTCCCGCACGATGTCCAAGGCCTTCGGGGCCGCCGGGCTGCGGCTGGGCTATCTGGCCGCGCACTCCGCGGTGGTCGACGCCGTGCAGCTCGTACGGCTGCCGTACCACCTGTCCTCCGTCACCCAGGCCACCGCCCTCGCGGCGCTGGAGCACACGGACACGCTCCTCACCTATGTCGAACAGCTCAAGGCGGAACGCGACCGCATCGTCGCCGAGCTGCGGGCCATGGACTTCGAGGTGACGGAGTCCGACGCGAACTTCGTCCAGTTCGGCCGCTTCCCGGACAGCCACGAGGCGTGGCAGGCGATCCTCGACCACGGCGTCCTGGTCCGGGACAACGGCGTACCGGGATGGCTGCGGGTCACCGCGGGCACCCCCGCCGAGAACGACGCCTTCCTCGACGCGGTGCGCACCATTCGCAAGGAGAACCAATGAACCGCGTGGGCCGCGTGCCGCATCTCCCGGGGGGCGACCCCCGGACCCCCGGCCGGACCCACGCCGTGGGGGCCGCGCGTCGCGAACGGCACATCTGCAAGGAGACCAACCGATGAACCGCGTGGGCCGCGTAGAGCGCACCACCAAGGAGACCTCCGTCCTCGTCGAGATAGACCTCGACGGCAGCGGACAGGTCGACGTCTCGACCGGGGTCGGCTTCTACGACCACATGCTCGACCAGCTCGGCCGGCACGGGCTCTTCGACCTCACGGTCAAGACCGACGGCGACCTGCACATCGACAGCCACCACACCATCGAGGACACCGCCCTCGCGCTCGGTGCCGCCTTCAAGCAGGCCCTCGGTGACAAGGTCGGCATCTACCGCTTCGGCAACTGCACGGTCCCCCTGGACGAGTCCCTCGCCCAGGTCACCGTGGACCTCTCCGGCCGCCCCTACCTCGTGCACACCGAGCCCGAGAACATGGCGCCCATGATCGGCTCCTACGACACGACGATGACCCGGCACATCCTGGAGTCCTTCGTCGCGCAGGCCCAGATCGCCCTGCACGTGCACGTCCCGTACGGACGCAACGCCCACCACATCGTCGAGTGCCAGTTCAAGGCCCTCGCCCGCGCGCTGCGCTACGCCAGCGAGCGCGACCCGCGCGCCGCCGGAATCCTTCCCTCCACGAAGGGCGCCCTGTGACCGGCCTGTCCACCATCCTGATCGTCGTCGGGCTCTTCCTCCTCGGCGGCATGATCTCCTTCTACAAGCAGGGTCTGCCCAAGGGCGTGATCGTGCTGCTCGGCATCGGCTGCGCGATGTGCCTGGTGGCCGGAGTGATGCGCCTGGAGGTCTGGGCATGAGCGACCGCAAGAAGGTCGTCGTCTTCGACTACGGCTTCGGCAACGTCCGCTCCGCCGAGCGCGCCCTCGCCCACGTCGGCGCGGACGTCGAGATCACCGGCGACTACGACGCGGCCATGAACGCCGACGGGCTGCTCGTCCCCGGCGTCGGCGCCTTCGAAGCCTGCATGAAGGGCCTGCGCGCCGCCCGCGGCGACTGGGTCGTCGGCCGCAGGCTCGCCGGCGGCCGCCCCGTGATGGGCATCTGCGTCGGCATGCAGATCCTCTTCGAGCGCGGCATCGAGCACGGCGTCGAGACCGAGGGCCTCGAAGAGTGGCCCGGCACGGTCGAGCCGCTCAAGGCGCCCGTCGTCCCGCACATGGGCTGGAACACCGTCACCCCCGCCGAGGGCTCCCGGCTCTTCGCGGGCCTCGACGCGGAGACCCGCTACTACTTCGTGCACTCCTACGCCGTGCGCGAGTGGGGCTTCGAGATCACCGCGGACCACATCCGGCCGCCCCAGGTCACCTGGGCCACCCACGGCGAACCCTTCGTCGCCGCCGTGGAGAACGGGCCGCTGTGCGCCACGCAGTTCCATCCCGAGAAGTCCGGCGACGCCGGCGCCCAGCTGCTGACCAACTGGATCGAGACCCTGTGAGCCCCGTGATGCCGAAGCTCGAACTCCTCCCCGCCGTCGACGTCCGCTACGGCCAGGCCGTCCGCCTCGTCCACGGCGCCTCCGGCTCCGAGACCTCCTACGGCGACCCGCTCTCCGCCGCCCTCGCCTGGCAGCGCGCCGGCGCCGAGTGGCTGCACCTCGTCGACCTCGACGCCGCCTTCGGCACCGGCGACAACCGCTCCCAGATCGCCGAGGTCGTCCGCTCCATGGACATCAAGGTCGAGCTGTCCGGCGGCATCCGCGACGACGCCTCGCTCGCCGCGGCCCTCGCCACCGGCTGCACCCGCGTCAACCTCGGCACCGCGGCCCTGGAGACCCCCGAGTGGGTCGCCGATGTCATCGCCGAGCACGGCGACCGGATCGCCGTCGGCCTCGACGTCCAGGGCACCACCCTGCGCGGCCGCGGCTGGACCCGCGACGGCGGCGACCTCTACGAGACCCTCGCCCGCCTCGACGCCGAGGGCTGCGCCCGCTACGTCGTCACCGACATCGCCAAGGACGGCACGCTCCAGGGCCCCAACCTGGAGCTCCTGAGGAACGTCTGCGCCGCGACAGACCGGCCGGTAGTCGCCTCCGGCGGTGTCTCCTCCCTTGACGATCTGCGCGCGATCGCCAACCTGGTACCGGAGGGCGTCGAAGGCGCCATCGTGGGGAAGGCCCTCTACGCCAAGGCGTTCACCTTGGAAGAGGCCCTGGAGGCAGTGTCCGTATGAGCGAAGCCGTGCAGCGCGTGCGAAGCGACAGTCCCTGGGAAGAGACCTTCGGCGGTGCGCGCGCTGTCGCGGCGGGCGACCGGGTCCTGGTGGCCGGAACCCTGCCGTTCAACGGCTCCGTGCTGCACGGCGAGGGCGATCCCTACGAGCAGGCCAAGGCGGCCTTCGCCAACGCCCTCGCCGCCCTGGAGCAGTTCGGACTCGGCCCCGGGTCCGTGCTCCGCACCCGGATGTATCTGACCCACGCGCGGGACGTGGACGCGGTCGGCCGCGCCCACAAGGAGTTCTTCGACGCGGTGCGGCCCGTGGCGACCCTCGTGGTCGTCTCCGGCTTCGTCGACTCGCGCGTGCTGGTCGAAGTGGAACTGGAAGCGTATCGAGGAGCAACGAGCACATGACCCTCGCGGTCCGAGTCATCCCCTGCCTGGACGTGGACAACGGCCGGGTGGTCAAGGGCGTCAACTTCCAGAACCTGCGCGACGCCGGCGACCCCGTCGAAATGGCCAAGATCTACGGTCAGGAAGGCGCCGACGAACTCACCTTCCTCGACATCACCGCCTCCTCCGGCGACCGTGAGACGACCTACGACGTGGTGCGCCGCACCGCCGAGCAGGTCTTCATCCCGCTGACCGTGGGCGGTGGCGTCCGCACCGCGGGCGACGTCGACAAGCTGCTGCGCGCCGGTGCCGACAAGGTCGGCGTCAACACCGCGGCCATCGCCCGGCCCGAGCTGATCCAGGAGATCGCCGAGCGCTTCGGCCGCCAGGTGCTGGTGCTCTCCGTGGACGCCCGGCGCACCGCCTCGGGCTCCTTCGAGGTCACCACCCACGGCGGCCGCCGCGGCACCGGCATCGACGCCGTCGAGTGGGCCCACCGCGCGGCGGAGCTGGGCGCGGGCGAGATCCTGCTGAACTCCATGGACGCCGACGGCACGAAGGACGGCTACGACACCGAGATGATCGCGGCCGTGCGCAAGCACGTGTCCGTGCCGGTGATCGCGAGCGGCGGCGCGGGACGGCTGGAGCATTTCGCTCCGGCCGTGGAGGCCGGGGCGGACGCGGTGTTGGCGGCATCCGTCTTCCACTTCGGCGATCTGAAGATCGCCGAAGTCAAGGACTCCCTGCGGCAGGCGGGCCACGAGGTCCGCTGAGTGTCGTCTGCGCGCACCACCGCTGCGCGGCGGTGTCCTCAAACTCCCCCAGCTACCGCTGGGAGGTGCCCCCAACGGGCTGAATTGCGCACTCACATCAGCCAAATCCAGCCTGTCCGGCGTTTGAGGACGCGCCCGAAGGGCGCTCCCGCCGCAGGCGGCAACGGACCCGCAGACCTACAGCCCCAGCGCCGCCTGCTGAAGTTTGGCCACCACGTTCTCGTCGCCGTCCAGCTCGACCCGGGCCGCCGCCTGGCGGCCGAACGCGAACAGGGTCAGCTCTCCCGGCTCGCCCGTCACCGTCACCACCGGCGTGCCCCGGTGGGCCACCGCCGTGCGGCCGTCGGGGCGGCGCAGCACCAGGCCCACCGGCGACTTCCGGCCGAGCATCCGGGCCACCCGCTCCAGCCGGGCCCACAGGGCGTCCGAGAACACCGGGTCCGGCTCGCGCGGCGTCCAGTCCGGCTGAGCGCGCCTGACGTCCTCCGTGTGCACGAAGAATTCGACCGTGTTGGCCGCCTCGTCGACCTGTTTGAGGGCGTACGGCGACATGCGCGGCGGCCCGGTGCGGATGAGCTGGAGCAGCTCCTCGTACGGCTTGGCGGCGAACTCGGCCTGCACCCGCTCGAGGCGCGGGGCCAGCGCCTTGATCACCAGACCGGCCGCCGCGTCGGAGCGGCGCTCCCGCACGACGACATGGGCGGCGAGGTCACGGGCCTGCCAGCCGGTGCAGAGCGTCGGGGCGCCGGGGCCCACGGTCTCCAACAGATCGGCCAGGAGCAGACGTTCGCGCTGTGCGTGGGTCGACATGCGGCCACCCTACGGCCGTCACCCCGCCCGTGCCACGGCGCCGCGACGGGCCGCGTCAGTCCGGCAGCGGCGCCGTCAGCTTCGCGCCGCCCGGCGTGATGCTGCGCGTGATCGCGCACGTGATCTGGTTCTGGCCACGGTCGTAGGTGAGCTTCGCCGGATACAGCACGTACGAGTAGTACGTACGGCCGTCGGATATGGAACCCACCCGCTTCTGCGCGGTGGACTCGCACAGGTCCTTCGCCTTGTCCTGGATCGCCTGCTCGGTGTCGAACGACCCCGACAGCGTCGCGTTGGATATCACCTCGCCGTCGTGCGTGCCGTCGCACTGCCGCGTGACGACCGTGGAGATGCCGGTGGTCAGGCTCGGGTGGTCGAAGCACTGGCCGGGCTTGAGCACCACGTACGGCACCCGCTGATCCGAGGGCAGCGACGGGGCCGAGGACGCCGAGGGCGTGGAGTCCGACAGGCCGGAACCGGGCTCGCTCGCGGCCGTCGACGGCGCGGACGACGTCACCGACGGGCTCGGCGAGCCCTTCCCCTTGGCCTTCGAGTCACCGCCGTCGCCCTTGGCGGTCAGGATGATCCCGCCGACGACCAGGCCCGCCACCAGCACGACGGCGACCACGATCGCCGCCACCTTCGCGCCGTTGCCACCCGACGGCGGCGGGGGCGGCGGCGCGAACTGCTGTCCGTATTGCTGCCCGTACTGGCCGAAACCCTGCTGCGGGCCGTAGCCCGGCCCACCCTGCGGCGGCCCGTACGGCTGCGCGGGGGGCTGCGCGGGCGGCTGGACGGGCGGCTGGTCCTGGGGCGGCCCGAAGCCCTGGGGCGGGCCGAACCCACCGCCGTCGCGGGGCGGTTCCTGAGGATGGGGCGGCGGCGGAGACGTCATGGTCGAAGCATGCCGTACGCCACTGACACCCCCGCCGCCGGGCTCCGGATCAAGACCGCGGCGGGCGGGCCCGTCCGCTCTTCGGGACGGTCACGACCTGGAAGCGGACCTGAAGGAGAATGGACACCATGACCGGCACCGCTCGCCCCCGCACCACCGACCTCGACCCCGCCCTCGCCGCGCGCCTCAAGCGCAGCGCCGACGGACTGGTTCCCGCCATCGCCCAGCAGTACGACACCGGCGAGGTGCTCATGCTCGGCTGGATGGACGACGAGGCCCTCCACCGCACCCTCACCACCGGCCGCTGCACCTACTGGAGCCGCAGCCGCCAGGAGTACTGGGTCAAGGGCGACACTTCCGGCCACGTCCAGCACGTGAAGTCCGTGGCCCTCGACTGCGACGGCGACACCCTGCTCGTGAAGGTCGACCAGGTCGGCGCGGCCTGCCACACCGGCGACCGCACCTGCTTCGATGCCGATGTCCTGCCGCTGGGCCAGTAGGCTCCGCTGCCATGGCTGCCATGACCACGGGTGACATCACGCCCGACGCCGACACCTTCCGTACGCTCGCGAAGGACCGCCGGGTCATCCCGGTGACCAGGCGCTTCCTCGCCGACGGGGACACCCCCGTCGGCCTGTACCGCAAACTCGCCGCGGAGCGCCCCGGCACCTTCCTGCTGGAGTCCGCCGAGAACGGCCGCACCTGGTCCCGCTACTCCTTCGTCGGCGTCCGCAGCGCCGCCACCCTCACCGTGCGCGACGGACGGACCCACTGGCTCGGCACCCCGCCCGTGGGCGTCCCCACCGACGGCGACCCGCTGGAGGCCCTGCGCGCCACCGTCGACGCCCTCCACACCCCCCGCGACCTCATCGAGGGCACCGGACTGCCGCCCTTCACCGGCGGCATGGTGGGCTATCTCGGCTACGACATCGTCCGCCGCCTGGAGAAGATCGGCGAGCACGGCGAGGACACCCTCGGCCTGCCCGAACTGACCATGCTGCTCACGTCGGACCTCGCCGTGCTCGACCACTGGAACGGCACGGTCCTGCTGATCGCCAACGCGATCAACCACAACGACCTCGACACCGGCATCGACGAGGCCTACGCGGACGCCGTCGCCCGCCTCGACGCCATGGCCGCCGACCTGTGCCGCCCGGTCCCCACCGACCCCACCGCCCTGCCGCCCTCCGAACTCCCCGAGTACACCGCGCGCTGGGGCGGCCCGGACTACATGGCGGCCGTCGACGACATCAAGGAGCGCATCCGCGCGGGCGAGGCGTTCCAGGTCGTGCCCTCCCAGCGCTTCGAGACCCCCTGCGCCGCCTCCGCGCTCGACGTCTACCGCGTCCTGCGGGCGACCAACCCCAGCCCGTACATGTACCTGCTGCGCTTCGACGGATTCGACGTCGTCGGCTCCAGCCCCGAGGCGCTGGTCAAGGTCGAGGACGGGCACGCGATGGTGCACCCGATCGCCGGCACCCGCCCGCGCGGCGCCACCCCGCAGACCGACGCGGCCCTCGCCGAGGAGCTGATGGCCGACCCCAAGGAGCGCGCCGAGCACCTCATGCTCGTCGACCTCGGCCGCAACGACCTCGGCCGGGTCTGCGAACCCGGCAGCGTCGAGGTCGTCGACTTCATGTCGGTCGAGCGCTACAGCCACGTCATGCACATCGTCTCCACCGTCACCGGCCGCCTCGCCGAAGGCCGCACCGCCTTCGACGTGCTCACCGCCTGCTTCCCCGCCGGCACCCTCTCCGGCGCGCCCAAGCCCCGCGCCATGCAGATCATCGAGGAGCTGGAGCCCACGCGCCGCGGCCTGTACGGCGGCTGCGTCGGCTACCTCGACTTCGCCGGGGACTCCGACACCGCCATCGCGATCCGCACCGCCGTGCTCCGCGACGGCACCGCCTACGTCCAGGCGGGCGCCGGCGTCGTCGCCGACTCCGACCCCGCCGCCGAGGACGCCGAGTGCCGCAACAAGGCCGCCGCCGTCCTGCGCGCGGTGCACTCCGCCAACCGGCTCGCCCCCCGCGCCTGACCTGCGGTCCTGCCGCCCGGGGAACCCCTCGGGGGACCCCCGGGCGCCCGGACCGGCGACACAAGAGATAGTGGTAACCGTGAGCGCAGCCGTACCGCACCCCCGTCCCCATGCCGAGCCCGCCTCCCGCGCCGGTGGCGCCCGGCGGCGCAGCGTCGCCGTCGCCCTGCTGCTGGGCGCGGCCGGAGCCACGCTCGTCCTCCTCGCCGGAGGCCGCACCTGGGCCGAGGGCACGGCGGCCGCCGACATCGCCCAGAGCGCCGTCTCCAAGCAGGTCAGCGGCCAGGACGTCAACGGCCTGCCCGGCGCGCTGGCCGTCGTCGGCCTCGCCACGCTCGTCGCCGTCTTCGCCGTCCGCGGCGTCTGGCGCACCGTCGTCGCCGCGGTCCTCGCCCTCTGCGGCGCCGGGATCGTCGCCGGTGCCGCCACCGGCGCCCGCGACACCAGCGCCCTGGAGGAGAAGGCCGCCAAGGCCCAGGGCCTGACCAGCACCGCCGTCGACCACATCAGCCGCACCCCCTGGCCGTGGGTCGCCCTCGTGGGCGGGATCCTGCTCTTCCTCGCCGGGCTGCTCGCCCTGCGCTACGGACAGCACTGGCCGGCGATGTCCGGCCGCTACGAGCGCGACGGCACCCCCCGCCCGCGCCGCCCCCGCACCGCGCCCGACCCCGAGCGCCCCGAGGAGCTCTGGAAGGCACTCGACCGCGGCGAGGACCCCACCGGCGAGCCCGGCGGACAGCACGCGACTCCCCCCGGCGACGGCCCGGGGAAGCGGCCGTGAAAGACGGCCGGGAACACGCCCCACCCCCAACTCAAGGCACCCCCGGGCGTCGGGGACAATGACCATGAGCGTTCTCCGCGCCCGCGGGCGCGCCACAGCAACGAGGAGTCATAGTCATGGCGGGTAGCAGCCACGGACACACCCCGGCCGCCTGGACCGGTGTCATCATTTCGTTCATCGGCTTCTGCGTCGGCGGTGCGTTCATGGTGATCGCCAACCCGGTCGGGTTCTGGGCCGGCATCGGCATCGTCCTGCTCGGCGGCGTCGTCGGCGGCATCATGCGCCTGATGGGCTACGGCATGGAGCCCAAGGGCCGCGCGAAGGGACAGCCCCAGACCCAGGGCTGATCCACCCCGCCCGCTCACCGAGGCGCGGCCCGGGCCCGTACGGACGCAAGGACGTCGGCCCCGTGCTGCGCCTTCGTGCTGTCCGGCGCAGACTGCGACTGTGACCGCCCGCGCAGACAGCCCGCCGGACGGCCGCGTGGACGGCCACGCGGCCGCGCCCCCGCGCCCCCCGGGCCCGGTGCGCCGCCTCGCCGCCCCGGCCGGTGTCGCCGCCGGGATCGCCGCGGCCTTCGCCTGGATCGGCACCGTCGACCCGAACGAGCCCGGCCACTACCCCGCCTGCCCGCTGCTGCGCAGGACCGGTCTGTACTGCCCCGGCTGCGGCGGGCTGCGCGGCGTCCACGCGCTCGCCCACGGCGACCTCCCGGCGGCACTGGGCGCGAACGCGGCGGCCGTGGCCGCGTACGCCGCCTTCCTCCTGCTGTGGCTGGCCTGGGTACGCGCCGCCCTGCGGGGCCAGGACGGCGTACGGCTGCCGTTGCGCGCGCCCCACTGGTGGGCGGTCGGCGCGCTCCTGCTGGCGTTCACTGCCGTACGGAACCTGCCCTGCGGGTCCTGGCTGGCGCCTTAGCGCAGGGGCCCGGGGGAAGACAAGGGAAACGAGGGAAACGCGGGAAACGCGCCATGTGACATCACCGGCGTCAACCGGATGCGAATCCTTCGGTCCGTGGCAAGTACCATCACAATGCCTGGTGAGGAGATTCCGCCCCACCAGCCCAGACCATCCGAGTCCGGAAGGGGGCCGCTCGCGTGAGTGTGCTCGACGAGATCATCGACGGAGTCCGTGCCGACCTCGCGGAGCGGCAGGCGCGCGTCACCCTCGACGAGCTCAAGGAGCGGGCTGCCAAGGCTCCGCAGGCCAAGGACGGGGTGGCCGCCCTCAGCGGCGAGAACGTCAACGTGATCTGCGAGGTCAAGCGCTCCAGCCCCTCCAAGGGCGCCCTCGCCGCGATCGCCGACCCCGCGGGGCTCGCCGCGGACTACGAGGCGGGCGGCGCGGCCGTCATCAGCGTGCTCACCGAGCAGCGCCGCTTCGGCGGTTCGCTCGCCGACCTGGAGGCCGTCCGGGCCAAGGTCGACATCCCGGTGCTGCGCAAGGACTTCATCGTCACCGCCTACCAGCTGTGGGAGGCCCGTGCCTACGGCGCCGACTTGGTCCTGCTGATCGTGGCGGCCCTGGAGCAGGAGGCCCTGGTCTCCCTCATCGAGCGCGCCGAGTCCATCGGCCTCACCCCTCTCGTGGAGGTCCACGACGAGGAGGAGGTCCAGCGCGCGGTCGACGCCGGCGCCCGGATCATCGGCGTCAACGCCCGCAACCTCAAGACCCTCGAGGTCGACCGCGGCAACTTCGCCCGCGTCGCGCCCGAGATCCCGGACCACATCATCAAGATCGCCGAGTCCGGTGTCCGCGGCCCGCACGACCTCATCGCGTACGCCAACGACGGCGCCGACGCGGTGCTCGTGGGGGAGTCCCTGGTGACGGGGCGCGACCCCAAGGGCGCGGTGGCCGACCTGGTCGCCGCCGGCGCCCACCCGGCCCTGCGGCACGGGCGGAGCTGACCGCACCGTGGGGACGTACGCGCGCCTGGCCCGGGGATGCCGTCCCCGGGGCTGCCGCGCGCCCGCGCGCCGCGTCCTCGGCCGGCGCGTGCGGTACCACATCGGCTGTGAGCCGGGGCAGATCAACGGGATGCGATGGTGCGGCGCGAGCGCGCCCTGACCGTTCGCACCGTCACACATCTGCCTGAGGAGTACCCCTATGTCCTCCGATCTGTCCTCCGGATTCTTCATCCCCGACCCGGAGGGTCACGTTCCGAACGCCGAAGGCTACTTCGGCGCCTTCGGCGGCAAGTTCATCCCCGAGGCCCTCGTCGCCGCGGTGGACGAGGTCGCCGTCGAATACGAGAAGGCCAAGGCGGACCCCGCCTTCGCGGCCGAGCTCAACGACCTGATGGTCAACTACACCGGCCGGCCCAGCGCCCTCACCGAGGTGTCGCGCTTCGCCGAACACGCCGGTGGCGCCCGCGTGTTCCTCAAGCGCGAGGACCTCAACCACACCGGCTCGCACAAGATCAACAACGTGCTGGGCCAGGCGCTGCTCACCAAGCGCATGGGCAAGACCCGCGTCATCGCCGAGACCGGCGCCGGCCAGCACGGCGTCGCCACGGCCACCGCCTGCGCGCTCTTCGGCCTCGAATGCACCATCTACATGGGCGAGGTCGACACCCAGCGCCAGGCGCTGAACGTCGCCCGCATGCGGATGCTCGGCGCCGAGGTCATCGCCGTGAAGTCCGGCAGCCGCACCCTGAAGGACGCCATCAACGAGGCGTTCCGCGACTGGGTCGCCAACGTCGACCGCACGCACTACCTCTTCGGTACGGTCGCCGGCCCCCACCCCTTCCCCGCGCTGGTCCGCGACTTCCACCGGGTGATCGGCGTCGAGGCCCGGCGGCAGATCCTGGAGCGGGCCGGGCGGCTGCCCGACGCCGCCGTGGCCTGTGTCGGCGGCGGCTCCAACGCCATCGGCCTCTTCCACGCCTTCCTGCCCGACACCGGCGTCCGCCTGATCGGCTGCGAGCCCGGCGGCCACGGCGTCGCCAGCGGCGAGCACGCGGCCACCCTCACCGCGGGCACCCCCGGCATCCTGCACGGCTCGCGCAGCTACGTCCTCCAGGACGAGGACGGCCAGATCACCGAGCCGTACTCCATCTCCGCCGGGCTCGACTACCCCGGCATCGGCCCGGAGCACTCCTATCTGAAGGACGTCGGCCGCGCCGAGTACCGCGCCGTCACCGACGACCAGGCCATGCAGGCCCTGCGGCTGCTCTCGCGCACCGAGGGCATCATCCCGGCGATCGAGAGCGCGCACGCGCTCGCGGGCGCGCTGGAGATCGGCAAGGAGCTGGGCCCCGACGGCCTGCTCCTGGTCAACCTCTCCGGGCGGGGCGACAAGGACATGGACACGGCGGCCCGCTACTTCGGGCTGTACGACGGTGCGACGGGCGAGGGGGCCAACTGATGGCGGGCAACGCGGGCAACATCGAATTGCTGAGCTTGGTGCTGACGGCGGCCAGGGCGGAGAACCGCGCCGCGCTCGTCGGCTATCTCCCGGCCGGCTTCCCGACCGTCGACGACGGCGTGCGGGCCGTGACCGCGATGCTCGAGGGCGGCTGCGACATCGTCGAGGTCGGGCTGCCGCACAGCGACCCGGTCCTGGACGGCCCGGTCATCCAGACCGCAGACGACATCGCCCTGCGCGGCGGCGTCAAGATCGTCGACGTGATCCGCACGGTCCGCGAGGCGCACGCCGCGACAGGCGCCCCGGTGCTGTGCATGACCTACTGGAACCCGGTGGACGCCTACGGCGTCGAGCGCTTCGCCGCCGATCTCGCCGCCGCCGGGGGAGCGGGCTGCATCCTGCCCGACCTCCCGGTCGAGGAGTCCGAGGTCTGGCGGAAGGCCGCCGACCAGCACGGCCTGGCCACGGTCTTCGTGGTCGCGCCGAGCAGCCGCGACGAGCGGCTCGCCAAGATCACGGCGGCGGGCAGCGGCTTCGTCTACGCGGCGTCCCTGATGGGCGTCACCGGCACCCGCGAGTCCGTCGGACAGGAGGCGCAGGAGCTGGTGCGGCGCACCCGGGCGGTCACCGAACTGCCCGTCTGCGTCGGGCTCGGCGTCTCCGACGCCCGGCAGGCGGAGGAGGTCGCGCAGTTCGCCGACGGCGTCATCGTCGGCTCCGCCTTCGTCAAGCGGCTGCTGGAGGCACCCGACCTCGAAGCGGGCCTCGCCGCCGTGCGCACCCTGGCGGGTGAACTGGCCGCGGGCGTACGCAAGCGCGGCTAACACTTTTGGTGGAACCGGACGACCGGGGGCGCGCAGGCCGTGCCCCCGGTTCGTTTACGGGGACGTGAGCCAGAAGAACTCTGATGGGAAGCGCAGCGCCCGTGAGCGGCTGCAGGAACAGCGCCAGCGGGAGGAGTCCCGCGCCAAACGGAAGCGGGGCATCGTCGCGGGCGTGATCGTGGTCGCCGTCCTCGGCGCGGGCGCCGGGATCGGCGCCCTGGTGGCCCATTCCGGCAAGGGCGGCAAGAAGCAGGAGACCGCGGGTCCCCTGGTCGCCCCCCAGGGCGCCATGGGCAAGGACAACGTGATGATCCCGGTCGGCAGGTCCACGGCGAAGGCCACCCTGACCGTCTACGAGGACTTCCGCTGCCCAGGCTGCGGCCAGTTCGAGAACGCCTTCCGCGACACCGTCCACGACCTGGAGGGCAAGGGCCAGCTGAAGGCCGAGTACCACCTCGTCACCCTGATCGACAACAACCTCGGCGGCAAGGGCTCCCTCAACGCCGCCAACGCGGCCGCGTGCGCGCAGGACGCCGGGAAGTTCGCCGCGTACCACGACGTGCTCTACAAGAACCAGCCGGAGGAGACCGACGACGCCTACGGCAAGAAGGCCCGCCTGATCGAGCTGGCCGGGCAGGTCGAGGGGCTGAAGAGCCCCGCCTTCGAGAAGTGCGTCGACGACGGCACCCACGACAGCTGGGTCAAGAAGTCCCACGAGACCTTCAGCAAGTCCTCCTACCACGCGACGCCGACGATCCTCCTCGACGGCAAGAGCGTCTACGGCGACCAGGCCAATCCGCTGACCCCGGACAAGCTGCGGCAGATGGTCGCGGCGGCCCAGGGCTAGGGGCGTTACGCAGCCGTTGTGCCGGGTGGGTTGCCGTCCGTGCGGCCCGGCAGGGTAGCGTCAGTGCTGCCATGGACATCGCTTACATTCCCAGCCCGTCCACCGGAGTGATCCATCTCGGACCAATCCCGTTGCGCGGCTATGCCTTCTGCATCATCATCGGCGTCTTCGTCGCCGTCTGGCTCGGCAACCGGCGCTGGATCGCACGGGGCGGACGGGCCGGGACGGTCGCCGACATCGCCGTGTGGGCGGTGCCGTTCGGGCTCGTCGGCGGCCGGCTCTATCACGTGATCACCGACTACGAGCTGTATTTCGGTGCGGGGCGCGACTGGGTCAACGCCTTCAAGATCTGGGAGGGCGGGCTCGGCATCTGGGGCGCGGTCGCGCTCGGCGCGGTCGGCGCGTGGATCGGCTGCCGGCGCCGTGGCATCCCCCTCCCCGCCTGGGCGGACGCCCTCGCGCCCGGCCTCGCCGTGGCCCAGGCCATCGGCCGCTGGGGCAACTGGTTCAACCAGGAGCTCTACGGCAAGCCGACCGACCTCCCCTGGGCCCTCAAGATCGACGCGGACCCGGCGATCGGGCGGCTCGCGGGGACGTACCACCCGACGTTCCTCTACGAGTCCCTGTGGTGCCTGCTCATCGCGGGCCTGGTGATCTGGGCCGACCGGCGCTTCACGCTGGGACACGGCCGGGCCTTCGCGCTCTACGTCGCGGCGTACACGGTGGGGCGCTTCTGGTTCGAATACCTCCGCGTCGACGACGCCCACCACCTGTGGGGGCTGCGGCTCAACGACTGGACCTCGATGGTCGTCTTCATCGCCGCGGTGGCCTACATGGTCGTCTCCGCGAAGCGGTGCCCTGGCCGGGAGCAGGTCGTGGAACCGGCCGCTGCCGTGGAGGCGGGCACGGCAGCGGAACCTGATGGCTCGGAGAGCCCGAAGAAGGTCTGACCGACGGCGCTTTCTTTTCCCCAGCCCCGCCCCTTCCCGGCTGCGTCTGATGCGCGGCTCCGCCGCGTGGGGGGCTGCGCCCCAGACCCCCGCAACACGCTTCGCGCGTTGTCCTCAAACTCCCCCAGCTACCGCTGGGAGGTGCCCCCACACCTTCCTGGTGATCGGCC